>JBJEWN010000413.1:0-7368 GCA_051885075.1 Bullifex sp. | reverse complement strand
GGCCCTTATCTTCTTATGCCTTATTTATGTCCTGTTTTTTCGTGCGGTTGTCCTATCTGAATTCTGATAAAATATCAAAAAAATCTGCAGATTTCTTATTAAATACTCAATAATTTCAAAATCTATAACAAGCATATCAATCTTTTCTGATGATATCATCAAAAATTTTTGAGAAATTTAAGCATATCATTAATTTTTACCAATTATTCTAATCATATTGCATATTAATCTCTTATTGATTATATTATGGCCGAATCAAGGAGATTAAAAAAATGAAAGCAACCAAACTGGATTTTGAGTACATCCTTAAAAACTTTGACACCAAAAAGAACACAAAGCCTGCCGACGATCTTTTCAATGTTGAGATCGCAAGGACAGCGAGAAACTTCCACAGGCAGATTCCGACCTTCAGACAGACTCCGCTCTATCCCCTTTCACATCTTGCTGACATGCTTGGCGTGGAAGGAATATTCGTAAAAGACGAATCACAGCGCCTTGAACTCAACAGTTTCAAGGTTATGGGAGGCTCATTCGCAATATACAGATTCCTTCAGAAGAGACTGGGGCTCTCGGACAGTGAGATGAGTTACAAATATCTTCTGAGCAAGGAATGCCATGACAGGCTCGGAACCATCACTTTTGCATCAGCAACTGACGGTAACCACGGCAAGGGTATTGCCTGGGCATCAAGAATGCTCGGTCACAAATGCAACATATATGTGCACAAGGAAACCAGTGAAGCCAGAATCAGTGCCATCAGGGCATTCGGTGCCAACGTAACCGTCGTTAACGGTAACTATGATGATGCAGTAAGGCAGGTTGCGATAGATGCTGAAAAAAACGGATGGGAGATCATAAGTGATACATCATGGCCGGGATACACTGAGGTTCCTACCTGGATCATGCAGGGCTATACGACAATGCTGCTTGAAGCCCAGGAACAGTTCTCAGGTATGGGATATTACAAGCCTACCCATGTATTCGTACAGGCCGGAGTCGGTGCACTGGCAGCGTCAGTAATCGGCTTCTATGCTTCCCTTTTCAAGGATGATATGCCTAAGTTTGTTGTAGTGGAGCCCAATAAAGCTGCATGCATCTATGAGTCTGCCAAAATCAACGACGGTGAGCCTCATACCGTCACAGGTGATCTGGATACAATCATGGCCGGACTTGCCTGCGGTGAGCCCTCTCCCATTGCCTGGACAGTTCTCAAAGAACTTGTGGATGCGTACATTTCAGTGCCTGACTACATAGCTGCAAGAGGCATGAGAATTCTGGCAACTCCTCTTAAGGATGATCCGCTTGTAATCAGCGGTGAATCAGGTGCAGTAACTATCGGAGCCCTCTACTCAATGCTCATGGAAAAGGATCTCTGCCCTGATCTCATCGAGCACCTCGGCATTGATGAGCACAGTCAGATTCTCTTCATCAACACAGAAGGAAACACAGATCCGACACACTTCAGACAGATCATCTGGGATGGATGTGATCCTGTTCCAAGGGAATACTGGACACAGCGCTGATTATTTCAGCAGCAATCACTCCAGGGCTGTTATTCAACAGCCCTGTTCTTTTTCCTTGAAGCATTCTCGCAAAGATAATTGAGAAATCGTCTGAATACACGCTTAGAGCAATGCTGAGGTTCTTACACAAAGCAATTAAACAATATACAGCTTAGCCTTTTTGAGATCATTATTAACAATGCAGAGAGCTAATGATATAAGTTGCATAATTGTCCGCATATCAGACCGTACAGTGTTTTTTAAACCTAAGGCATTACAATCAACAATACTCATTATGGATAGTGCTGAAAAGCTTGAATAAATGATCATGCGAACATACATCATCAACGACTTTCCATATTCCTGCAATAATAAGTTATCAGTATATTAAAATCTGAACTAAAGAAAACATATAAAATACTTCTGATAAGAACCATAAATGAAATATCACTGAGTTGTTACAAGCTCGTGCAATTTAATCAGTATTACAGATGAGCATAACTGATCTGTTTAACTCCCCGAATAAACCTGATATAAAGTCTGATAAACAAAAAACCCGGAGTATTACTCCAGGTCTTGCTCCCCCTGCAAGATTTGAACTTGCGACAGGCGGATTAACAGTCCGCTGCTCTACCGACTGAGCTAAAGGGGAATGCTTTTCATCAGCAACGTTTGAGAATATAAAACAAACACAGAAAAGTGTCAACACATATTCAGAAAAAGTTTGAGATTTGAATAAATTATTAAAGCCGTCCCTTTCGAGACGGCTTTAAAGTCATTCTGGCTTAACAGATTACTTGACGGGGTAAAGCTGAGCAAGGTAGTCAGCGAAGACTTCGTTAAGCTGTCTGCCTTCCTGAACGATCTTACCGAACATTGTGAATCCGTCGCCACCTGCTGCCATGAAGTCGTTTGTACATACGAGGTATGTAGCATCCTTATCGATGAGATCCCCGTTAGGAAGAACGACTCTCTTGATTCTGCTGCCAGGAGCAGAGAACTTGGAGTATACAACCTTAAGATCGGTCTGAGTGAATCCACCGTTTGTTTCAGGGAGCATTCTGTAACCGTACTCAAGGGCTTCGTAAACCTGTGCACCTGTGATCTCACATACTGTGACGATGTTGGTGAACGGAAGAACATTGTTAACGTCGCCGAGTGTAACCTTACCTGCTGCGATGGAAGCTCTGATACCGCCACCGTTTGTGATTGTGAAGTCAGCACCGGTCTCAGCAGTCATAGCCTCACAGACGAGCTTGGAAAGGTTGGTCTGCTTGGTTCTGACGTTAGCTCTTTCACCATCAAGCTTAACAGGAACTTCTGCGATCACGACGCTGAGCTTGGCATTGAGTGCTTCCTCAACTTCTGCGATGTAAGCTGATACTTCAGGATCATCGGGAACTTCAGTGATGCCGAATGCAGCAGCGAGCTCGCTGTTTGCAGGATCGAGGACATCTGATGCCTTGATGAGCATAGGATATGTGCCTGTGACCTTACCGTTCTTAACATGGATCTGAACAAGACCGACATTCTTCATGTACTCGCCTGCGGAAACAATAAGTGTGTCACCTACCTTGTAACCTTCAGGAAGAGTTGTGTGGCTGTGTCCATCAACGAAGAGATCGATACCCTTGATGTTGGAAGCGATGTACTCGCTTGTGATACCGGAAGAACCATCCTCATCGAGACCAATGTGGCCAAGAACGATGACGTAATCGCAGTACTCGTGAGCGAGATCAACAGCATACTGAGCAGCAGCTACAACTTCATCAGACCAGAATGTGAGTCCCTGTGTGTACTTAGGATGAGCCTTGGTCTTTGTATCAGGAGTGGTGAGACCGATGACACAGACCTTGAAGCCGTTGAACTCATAAATCTGATAGGGCTGGAATACATTGTAACCATCTTCAGTGAGGATGTTTGCGGAAAGAACTTTCGGTCCTCCGATTGCTTCGGAAAGGGCTGCAAGCTCCTTAAGGTTCTCAGCACCATAGTTGAAATCGTGGTTGCCGGGAGCGACTGCATCGGTTCCGATCATTGCGAGGATCTGACCGACTGTCTGTCCGTTGAACATATTGGCAAGGTTTGTACCGTGTGTTACATCACCGGCATCGAGAACGAGGATGTTGTCGGTGATTGCGCGGCCAGCCTTGAGAAGTGTAGCATACTTGGCATAACCCATACCGCCGTCAGCAGGAACGATTCTTGCATGAACGTCATTGGTGTGGACTACGAAAAGATCGAATTCGCTGTCACCCTGGGTATTCTTAACGATGGGCTGAACACCATAAGGATAAACGACTGCAGGCTCTTCAGCAACTGCAACAGGCTCTTCAGCGACAGGTGCGGGAGCTTCGGCAACAGGAGCGGGCTCTACTGCGGGAGCAGGCTCTGCGACGGGCTCTTCAACTGCAGTGAAAAGATCAACAAGATAATTTACCAGATCGTTTGCAAGAGCAGATGCAACAACCTTGATGTCCTCAAATGTTGCTTCCGTTGAGAAGTAGAGCTCAACACCTGTATCTTCAGTGAATCTGAAAGTAACAGCATTTGCATATGCGCCATACTTGTCTGCAACATATGTGAAGAAACCGGTTGCATCCTCTTCAGTGATGAATGCGGGATAATCGATGAAAACCTTACCAAGCTCAATTTCATAGCGAACGGGGAAACCGAACACTGAAACGGATCCGGAATACTTCTGTGCGGGCATCTCGACAGGAGCGGGCTCTTCAACGGGAGCAGGCTCTGCAGCGACTTCCGGTGCGCTCTCTTCAGCAGGAGCGGCGAAAATCATGTTGACATAGTCAAAGAGATCTCCGACAACGATTGTACCTACGTATTCAACATCAGCAAGAGTTGCTGCTGCGGGATAGTAAATCTCAACTGTACCGGGTGCCGTGATCCTGAATGTAACACCTTCGACGAGTGCACTGTTTTTTGCTGCCGTATATCCCAGGAACTCAGCGACTTCCGCATTTGTAACGAATGTGGGGTATGTGACGGTGGCCTTTCCTTCCTCTACCATATATGAGAGGGGATAGCCATAAACAGAAATCGCACCGTAAACGGGCTCTGCTGCAGCAGGCTCCTCTACGACCGGTTCTTCAACCACCGGTGCTTCAGCAACCGGAGTCTCAACGACCGGAGCTTCGACCATTGGGGCCGGTGCTTCAGGCATCTCAACTGCAGGCTCTACGATTTCGGGTACCATTTCTACCGGAGCGGATGTGCTCTGACAGCCTACCAGGGACAGTACCAGCATCGTGACAAGAACTAAAGTTGACAGTGTCTTTGTAAAACGCTTCACGTGTCTTCCTCCTAACAACGAACGAATGTTTTATTATTTTAAGAAAATATTCTCTGATACAATATAACACGAAGAGTGAGATTAAGATACGAAAAAAAGCAATTTTTTTTGTAAAAAACTATGAGTAAAAATAAAAACCTGCCGTTCTCGCGGCAGGTCTTCAGAATCAGACTGCAGAAGTCCGAATCACATAAGATCTTTTGCCTTGCGCGCTGTGTTACCAGTCTTCTCACAGATGGCATAGTGGCGGAGCTTGCCATTCTCGAAGACGCTCTTCATCTTGATTGCGCCGCCCCATCTGCTTGTCAAAACCTTTGCACCTTCACGGTGAGCGTTCTTTGATACATTACCGGCCATTATATTATTCCTCCGTAACTGACATGTCCCGCTCATGATACACAAAGCAGGACTGAGTGTCAAATAATCTGTTTGAATTCAACTATGTTAAAATAGCACTATTCATTCATGCTTTCAACCCTTCCCCATTCCTTTTTCCGGATTTTTTATCACTTTGATAAATTTTATTATCTCATTTTACAAAGAATTATCCTTTTTTCAGGCCTTCATGAAGTATTTTTTTGCTCAAAGTGGTTGAAATTATTTATGAATGCGGGTAGTATACCAATGTTCTTAAGGAACAGCCGCCGACTTAGCTCAGCTGGCAGAGCAGCTGATTTGTAATCAGCCGGTCGTTGGTTCAAATCCGACAGTCGGCTAAAGACCTCTTCGATGAGAAGAGGTCTTTCTGTTTTATACCGACAGTGCTAAAATATTTTCACTTGGAGGAATTTCAATGAATCAGTACATGAAGGACACTGAGGAAATGACGGACTTCATCAGAAGAAGCCCTTCACCCTACCACGTTGTCCATAATATCGAAGAGGAGCTTCTGAAGTCGGGTTTTGAACGCCTTTCCGAGAAAAAAACGTTTGAAACAGAACGGGGACATTCTTATTACGTGACAAGAAACTCATCATCACTGATTGCATTCAGGGTACCTGAACGTTTTACGGGATTCAGCATCGCTGCCGCCCATACAGACAGTCCGTGTTTCAGGATAAAACCGTCCTGCGAATCCGTATCACATGGGTATACGAGGCTGAATATCGAGAAATACGGCGGAATGCTCATGGCCCCATGGTTCGACAGACCACTTTCCATAGGAGGAAGGGTGTTTGTGAATAATGGAGGCAAAGCTGAAGAGCGCCTGTTTGAGACCGAAGGACCCGCTGTATCCATAGTGAATCTGGCAATACATCAGAACAGGGAAGCAAACAACGGAATCAAGTATTCGGTTCAGAAGGAAATGATGCCGATTTTCGCTCAGGATGCCCCTTCCGGCTCATTCAGAAGCTTCGTTGCCTCACGGCTCGGTATCAGCGAGGATGATATCCTTGACTGGGATCTCTGTCTTTCGGACACCACACCGCCCTCGATCTGGGGTCTTGACGGTGAATTCTTCTCATCGCCCAGGATCGATGACCTGCAGTGCGCGCACAGTGCATTCAGGGCACTGAAGGAAACAAAGCCTTCCGACAGGATTTCCATGATAGCACTTTTTGACAATGAGGAAGTGGGCAGCGGAACCGGTCAGGGAGCACTGAGTGACTTCCTTTCAGCAGTAACAGACAGGATACTCCTTTCACTCGGAATCAGCGGAGAGGAGCGTTACATGCATTATGCATCATCGTTCATGATAAGTGCGGACAACGGACATGCCGTGCACCCGAACTATGCTGAAAAGAGTGACATAACAACCCTGCCCCGCCTCAACGGAGGCATTCTGATCAAATACTCCGCAAACCAGAAGTATACGACCGACGCATCCACAGGATCGGAGCTTAAGGCACTGCTGACGAAAAACGGCATACCCTATCAGGTTTTCGTGAATAATTCCGATGTAACGGGAGGTTCAACGCTCGGCAACCTGTCCATACAGAAACTTTCAGTCAGGACGGCGGACATAGGAGTCGCCCAGCTTGCGATGCACTCACCTTATGAGTGCGGAGGCACCAGGGATACCACCGCACTGCTCTCCCTTTTCAGGGCATTCCTATCTCTTTAAATCAGGACGGAGCCTTTCAGCCCTGTTCAGGTAGACCATCACGGGTTCCTGCTTTCTCGGATGGTTTACCTGAACCAGCACCCTGATGACTTTATCGAGCATGCCGTTGATCTCAGCCTCATGAACGCAGAACAGCGGGACGGAAGCGCAGTAGCCTGCCTTCCTGACGGCGGCAGCCGCATTGCGGCTCCTGAGATCCGATGTCTGGGAAAAGAGCACGAATGAAAGCTCTTCTTCCGTGATCCCGTTCCTCTCAAGTATTTCGGAAAAGAGTTCCTTCACGGCTCTGTCAATTTCACTCACAGAATCAAATTCAACGGTTGTTGCGCCACGGATGGCATAGATACATTCACTCACAGAGATACTCCTATGGATACAAGGCTTTCAGCCAGGTCAAAAACGGCAGCCAGAACAATGACCAGTGCAGTCCTGATCACCGTCAGAATGGCAGGTGTGAAGGCAAAAACCTTCGTATAGAAGAACTGGTATAC
>JBJEWN010000412.1:0-1872 GCA_051885075.1 Bullifex sp. | reverse complement strand
AGTCATCGGATTTTCCGCAGGTGCCCATCTCGTGGCATCGCTTGCCACCATGTGGGATGAGGAAATATGTGCGGATTTTGACTGCCGTGTATCCAATGTCATTCTGGGGTATCCCGTGATAACAGCAGGGGAAGCAGCCCACCGAGGCTCCATTGAAAACGTGTCACGCTCAGGCTACCCGGAAGAGTTCTGGTCGCTTGAGAAAAAGGTAAAGCCGTCAACGGTACCGTGCTTCATCTTCCACAGTGCCGATGATCCCACGGTTCCTCTGGAGAACTCACTTCTTTACATGGCCGCGCTTAAAAGGGCAGGAGTGCCGTTTGAGGCCCACATATTCCCATACGGAGGGCATGGATACGCAACTGCAACCCGCGAGGTAGGAAGTGATTTCCCACGTAACACGGCCTGGGCTGACATGGCACTTGATTATCTTGCCGCCAATACCGGGTGGAGGGAGTAGGAAAAAAGGGCGCCGTCACGGTGCCCTTCATTTTTCAGACCGTTAATTATTTTTCATCAAAGAAGAAAAAAGAGCAAAAGTTTTTCAGAAATTCCATGAATGCAAATTGCATAAATATTCTAATTAGTGTATAAGACTCTCTATACACATAAAAAGCATACTATCAAGAGGAGTAAGAAAATGAAATCATTTAAGAAAGTTGCTCTTGTTTTCGCTCTCGTCGTAATGGGTGCATGCCTCTTCGCGGGCGGCTCATCGGAGAGTACATCTTCCTACAAGATCGGTTTCATCGGCCCCATGACCGGTGATAACGCAAACTACGGTATTCTCTGCTCACAGGCAGTTAAGCTTGCAGTTGATCAGGCCAACAAGGCAGGCGGCATCAACGGAACCCAGATCGAGCTCGTCATCGAGGACAGTGAGGGTAACCAGGAAAAGGGTATGGCTGCCATCGAAAAGCTTTCCTCAACCGATAAGATCTCATGTCTCGTCGGTCCTGTCTTTACGGGTGTTTCCTTCGCTGTAGGTGAACGCTGTCAGGCTGAGGGAATTCCCATGATGAGCCCCTCCGCAACCCACAAGGACATCACTGCAATCGGTGACTACGTCTTCAGAACAGTTGTTTCCGATGGTCTCCAGGGTGAGGTTGCAGGTCACTACTTCTATGAAGTTCTCGGTTACAGGAACCTCGGATGTCTCTACATCAAGAACGACTACTCACAGGGCCTCTATGAAGGCATGAAGGCTGCTTTCGAATCCTGCGGCGGTAAGGTCAGCGCTGTTGAGACGGCACAGATCGGCGACAAGGACTTCAAGACCCAGCTTACAAAGCTCAAGGCATCAGGTGTCGAGGCAATCTACATCCCGAACTACACGGTTGAAATGGCTCAGCAGCTCGAGCAGGCAGCTCAGGTCGGTCTCAATGTTCCGTTCCTTTCATGTGACGGTTTCTCCAATCCTGAGATCTACGACCTCGCAGGCGACTACACCAACGGCGTCATCTACATCGCACCGACTCAGGTCGAGGAAAGCGATGCATATAAGACATTCGTTGCTGACTACACTGCCGCATTCGGCGTTGCTCCCGATTCATTCGCAACAAACGCTTTCGATGCGACCAACATCTACATCAAGGTCATGAAGGAAGTCGGTTCCGACAGAACTGCCATCAGGAACGCCGTTGCATCCCTCAAGGACTATCAGGGTGTAACAGGTACCGTCAACTTTGCTGAGAACGGCGACCTCATCGCTTACCAGGGCGTTTACCGCGTTGAGAACCAGACTCCCGTCTACCTCGGCGCATACACGGTTGACGGCGGTAAGCTTGTTGAAGTTAAATAATCGTATAAGCACGTGATTTTCTCATCCCTTGAGAGATCAAGGGATGAAAACTTTTTTTAAGGAGCTGGCTC
>JBJEWN010000411.1:0-1892 GCA_051885075.1 Bullifex sp. | reverse complement strand
TCTCATCAGTGCTGACAAGCTCATCGATCGTTACACCGAACAGGGAAGACAGGTTTTTCAGGGAGTCGATACCGGGCCATCCCCTTCCCGATTCCCACTTGGAAACAGCTGTCCTTGAGACGTTGATTTTCTCAGCAAGCTGCTCCTGCGTAAGCCCGTGCTCACTCCTAAGCTTCCTTATCTTTTCACCTACTTCCATACATACTCCATTTCCGAGTCAGATGAGACAAATCCGAACTTCTCATAGCACGGACGCCCCATGTCCGTTGCTTCAAGGGCAATTGACTTTACACCTCTTTTGCCGGCTTCTTCCACAAGGGCTTTGAGTATTGCACTTGCAATACCCATCCTCCTGTACTCCGGTTCAGTGTACATGTTCATGATGTATGCTTTCTTCCCGGAAGGGTTATGGTATGTCGGCATCAGAGTGTAGAAACACACAGAACCGCAACCGGCAAACACTCCATCAGCATATGCATAAAGGGTGAGATGGTCTCCGGAATCGAAGAATATTCGGCTTTCCCTTTCCACTTCCTCCATCCCGGTGCTCTCCGGAAGCATATTTGCCGCCCTGAGCACCCTGACTCTCAGAGAAACGAATTCCTCCCTGTCATCTGCCTTTTTCAGTGTTATGTCCAAGATATCCTCCCAGAATATAAACCGCAAATCCAGTGATGTCCGCAAGTGCCCACCCGATCGGGACAGCCATCCACACTCCGGTGATGCCGGTCATCACAGGCAGAGTATATGCCAGCAATACTCTTGTTCCAAGAGAGATTACTGTCAGGATGAGACTTATCACAGGCTTTTCCAATGCCCTGAAAAGGCCGTAGAGGATGAAGAGAAGTCCTATGAGCACGTAGAAAGCGCCTTCAGTGCGGAGGTATTTCACGCCTTCAGCGATTATCGTCTCATCTGATGTGAAAAGCCCCATAAGCTGATTTGAAAAAACGAATATGATTACGGATGCCGTGATGCAGTACAGCGATGAAGTGACAATTCCTGAAACGAGCCCTTTTCTGACACGCTCACTTTTTCCAGCTCCCCTGTTCTGGGCCAGGAACGTCGATACGGCACTTCCGAAGTCCTGGGCAGGCATGTATGCAAAGGCATCGATCTTCACTGCCGCGGCAAAGGCGGCCATGATGACGGGACCGAAGCTGTTCACCACACCCTGCACCATTAGGATACCGAGGTTCATGACGGACTGCTGCAGGCATGTGAGAAAGGAAAATGATGCGACACTCTTCATCCTCTTTCCTTCAGGCTTACCCGAAAGCACTATTGCCTTCAGGTCTCGGGATGCAAAAAGACAGATCCCCACCCCTGCCGCATACTGGCTTATAACGGTTGCAGCCGCGGCCCCTCCGGCACCAAGACGGAATGTCATGATGAAAAGCAGATCAAGGACAATGTTAAGTACGGCCGATACGGCAAGGAAGACAAGCGGAGTCTTCGAGTTTCCGAGCGAACGCAGATATGATGAGACCCAGTTGTAAAGGAATACTGCCGGAAGCCCTGTGAAAATGACAAGGAGGTACGTTTTCATGTGATGCCATACGGTTGGCGGAACATTCAGGGCTCTTTCCAGGAAAGTGATTGAGAGAAATGAGAGCATGACCATGACAAGCGTGACGGCGGCGATAAGGCAGAATGATGCGTTTGCACTTCTCTTAAGTTCCATGTCATCCCCTTCACCGAACCTCAGCGAAAAGAGGGTTCCGCTTCCAAGGGAGAGTCCCAGGATGACTGATGTCAGGAAGGTCATGAGAGTGAAGGATGAACCAACTGCGGCAAGCACGTCAGGGCCAAGAGTGCGTCCTACTATGAGGGTATCGGCAACATTGTAGCATTGCTGAAGGAGGTTTCCGGCAGCCAGGGGAAGAGCAAAC
>JBJEWN010000410.1:0-7480 GCA_051885075.1 Bullifex sp. | reverse complement strand
AATCGGAAAAGGAAAGATCTGACAGGGCGGCCATGGAAGCGGAAGTCCGCGAACTTAAGTCAGATATGGTGCAGAAATGGGGCATTTACGAGATTACGGACAAAACAGTCAGTGTCGACCAGATGTGCGACAGGGCCCTGCTTGCCGCCGATTCGATCAAAGGTCAGTACAGCACATACTCTGCAGTATACAATGACGCGCTGAGGGAGAAGCTGGTAAGGGAAAAGGAAATTACCGATGCCATGGAAAATGCGCTTGAGGAAGATCAGTTCACGGTATATCTTCAGCCGAAATACAGCCTCATAACCAACACGATGGCAGGTGCCGAGGCGCTTGTCAGATGGATTCATCCGGAGTGGGGCTTCATGAGTCCGGGGGAATTCATTCCGCTGTTTGAGAAAAACGGTTTCATAACGAAGCTGGACCTCTGGGTGTGTGAAAAAGTATGCTCGCTCATGAGGAAATGGCAGGATGCAGGTCTTGATCCCGTCCCGGTTTCCGTGAACATATCCAGACGGGACATCTTCCAGGCAGACATAGTTTCAAAGCTTACGGAAATAACCTCAGTCTGGGGCATTGAACCTGAGCTTCTTCACATTGAAATAACCGAATCGGCATATTCCGATCAGCCGCAGGCGATAGTATCGGCAGTTGAGAAGCTGAAGGACAGAGGGTTCATAATAGAAATGGATGACTTCGGCTCGGGGTACTCCTCACTCAACATGCTCAATGAACTGAGGATAGACATCCTGAAACTTGACATGAAGTTCATCCAGAACGAAATGAAGAAAAGTGCCGGGCGGTCAATCCTGCGCTTTGTCATGAATCTGGCTCACTGGATGGGGCTTTCAGTTGTTGCGGAAGGCGTGGAAACGGCGGAACAGGTTAAGCGCCTCCGCCTGATTTCATGTGATTACGTCCAGGGGTACTTCTTCTCCCGCCCCCTCCCCTCAGATGAGTTTGAAGCTCTCCTGAGCAGTCAGGGCGGAAGCTGTGAAATGAACGTTCCGCTGCTTCAGGACAACGGACAGGAAGATGAAAAGTGCATCATTGCGGTGGCGGATGAGGATGAGTCGTACAGGAACAGGGTCATCGGAACGTTCGCAGGCGAATACGATGTAAGGGCATTCGACACTCCGGAGGGACTGACATCAATGCTTTCAGGCAGGGACTCGGCTGTCAGGGCGATCATCCTCAGCAGGACACTTCCGGGCGGCGGTTTTGACAGGGTGATGAAGTTCATAAGGAGGGACCCGGCCTTCTGGAAGATACCAGTGCTCACAACCCTTCAGGGAGGCATCGCGCATGAAGAACTTCCCGATCTTATGGACAGTGATGACTTTTTATGCAAGTACCATCCCATGTCTGACCTGAAGCACAGGGTCGGGCACCTGATAAAGAATGCACAAACGGAGGAACGCAGGATCCTTCTTGAGGATGAGGCAAGCCGTGATTTCCTCACGGGGCTCCTGAACCGAAGGGGACTGCAGATCGCGATCGACCAGGTAAGGCGTGATGAACTTCCGGTATCACTGCTTCTGTTCGACCTTGATGACCTCAAGAAGGTGAATGACACATACGGTCATGAGAAGGGAGACATGATGCTGAGGACTTTTGCGGACATCGTAAGGAAAAACACAAGGAGCTACGACATCACATGCCGTTACGGCGGTGATGAGTTCCTGGTGATCATGAAAAGGACCCGGGATCAGGAGTGCGTGGAAAGAAAGGCCGAAGACATATGCAAAGCCTTTTCCGAAGCGGTTGCGGGAAACGGCATTCAGGCATCATCTTCCTGCGGAATCGCAACAGGTGCCGATGACGAAACGCCCACGGCCCGGATGATATCACGGGCGGACAGGGCGCTTTACAATGCGAAAAGGGAAAACAAGGGAGGATTTTCGGTATTTCAGTGAGACGCCTTCAGGCGTGAGAAGTCAGTGTTGACTATCAGGATGCCCAGCACCACAAGTATAAGTGATATTATGTATCTGGGCCGGAACACGTTCTCGCCCAGCAGCAGGGCTGCCGCGATCGCGCCGGACAGCGGGTTCACGCACTGGAACACGGCAATCCTTCCAACCCCGTACTTACTGACAAGACTGGTCCAGAGCATGAGACAGACGGAGGAAGCCATTGCCAGGAACGCGAGGCAGAGCCAGCCGTACACGCCTCCGTTTCCCAGTCTTCCACCGAGGATCAGGGAAAGGATGAAAAGTTCGGCACCGCCGATTAAAAGATTGTAGCCGCTGGCAACCGCGGGATGGATGTCCTTCGTGACCTTTCCTGAAAGGCTGGTTCCGAAAGCAAAGAGCATGATGGAAAGGAGCATAAGCCCCTCCCCTTCCGGGGAAAATGTCTGAAAGGCATCCTTTGAGAGGAAGCACACCAGAATGCCGGAAAAGCCCAGAGCGGCCCCGATGACCTTCTTTGAAGTGATCGGGTCATCACGGAACATGAGTGCGGCAAAGATCATCATGAATATGAATGAAGTGCCGTTCAGGATCGAACAGTTGATCGAGGCCGCACTGATCATGGCTGCAAACTGGAAACCGTATGTCAGGCCGGTCTGAACGGATCCAAGCAGGAAAAGTGCCGGAGCATCCTTTTTCCTCATGACGGGGAACGCTCCGCTTCTGACCGTCTGAACGGCAAGCAGGATCATTCCCGCGGTCATGAACCTGATTCCCGCAAACATGAACGTTGATCCGATGTCGTTAATAGCAAAAAGCTGGTAACTCTTTTTTATTACGGGGAAAACGACTCCCCATAAAATCTGACAGAACACTGCCAGGATGACTGCCGTATACGGTGTTTTCTTCATAACACATCTCCGTTAATGACCATAATACTTATATGATTAATGTTCCAGTGGAGGAAACAGACCCTGAACAGGGATAAACATACCCTTTATGATATTCAGTGCCGAATTTTGTTGTTTTTTGTTGCGAAATGTCAATATCGATTGTAACATGATTAAGTGATGTGTTACATTTTTTCACATATTACCGGAGGGGGTCAAAATGCAGAACAGCAGTGCGATCGAACTTAAGGGCATAACGAAAAGGTTTGGCAAGGTTGTTGCTAACGACAGCATCAATCTTGAGATAAGAAGAGGAGAAATCCTCTCACTTCTGGGAGAAAACGGAAGCGGAAAGACCACGCTGATGAACATGCTTTCCGGAATATATCAGCCTGATGAAGGTGAGATTTATGCCGACGGAAAGGAGATTTCCATCACTTCCCCAAAGGATGCATTTTCCTACGGCATAGGAATGATTCATCAGCATTATCACCTTGTTGATGTCTTCACCGCGGCACAGAACATCATTCTGGGGCTGTCGGAAGAGAAAATGGACATCAGGAACACAAATGACAGGGTTAAGGAAATCTGTTCAAAGTACGGTTTTGACATCAATCCCGCAATGAAGGTCTATGACATGTCCGTTTCCCAGAAACAGACGGTTGAAATCGTAAAGGTTCTCTACAGGGGTGCCGACATCCTCATTCTGGATGAACCCACCGCGGTCCTTACCCCGCAGGAAACCGACAAGCTCTTTGCGGTTCTCAGGAACATGAGGGCTGACGGAAAGGCAATAGTCATAATCACCCATAAACTGGCCGAAGTTATGGCAATCAGTGATAAAGTGGCTGTTCTGAGAAAAGGAAAATACATCGGTACCGTTAACACGTCAGAGACCAATCCTCAGAAACTTACTGACATGATGGTCGGGCATTCGGTAACCCTCAACATCGACAGACCCAAATATGATGATCCGAAGGAACGTCTCGTGGTCAGCGGACTTACCTGTCTTGATCAGGAAGGTCTCACGAAACTCAATAACGTCAGCTTCACGGCCTACGGCGGAGAAATCCTCGGTGTTGCCGGAATCGCAGGCTCCGGACAGAGGGAACTCCTGGAGTGTCTCACGGGTCTCTATCCCGTAAAGAGCGGCTCTGTGAAGTATCTTGATCCGAATACGGGAAAGGAAGAGGAACTTGTAGGCCTTACACCTAAAAAGATCAAATCCCTAGGGGTCGGAATGGCATTCGTCCCGGAGGACAGACTCGGAATGGGACTTGCAGGCTCCATGGGCATGACTAACAACATGATGCTCAGGTCGTGGAAGAACGGTTCATCGCCTTTTGTTAACAGGAAATCCCCGGAGGAACTTGCCCAGAGGATCTGGAAGGATCTGGAAGTCGTGACGCCTTCCACCGCATTCCCCGTCAGGAGAATGAGCGGCGGCAACATTCAGAAGGTTCTCGTCGGCCGTGAGATCGCGGCCCAGCCCAACGTGCTGCTTACGGCATATGCGGTCCGCGGACTTGACATCAACACATCCTACACCATTTACAACCTCCTTACGGAACAGAAGATGAAGGGTGTTGCCGTCGTTTATGTCGGTGAGGAGCTGGACGTGCTGCTCGAACTCTGCGACAGGATCCTGGTTCTCTGCGGAGGTCAGGTCAGCGGTATCGTGGATGCAAGGAACACCACGAAGGAAGAGATCGGTCTTATGATGACCAGCATCAAGGAGGCAAATTGATGAGTGAAGATATCAGGAAGGCTCCCCTCGTGAGACTGGCTAAAAGAGATGCAATGGATCCGAAGCAGGCATGGGCGATCAGGATAGGATCGATCATCTGTGCCCTGATCCTGGGCTGTATTCCCATCATAATCACGGGTAACAACCCGATTACCGCATACGGCGTCATCATCAAAGGTTCACTCGGAACCTCCTTCTACCTCAAACAGACGATAAAGCTGGCAATCCCGCTTCTCGGAACGGCACTTGCCATCGCACCCTGTTTCAAGATGAGATTCTGGAACATCGGTGCCGAAGGTCAGATCACTGCAGGCGCCATCGGTGCATCATTCTTCGCGATTTACTTTGCAAAGAGCATGCCTCATGTGCTCCTCCTGATCCTCATGATGGCCGCGGCTGCCGTCGTCGGAGGCATCTGGGCCATGATCCCGGGCTTCTTCAAGGCAAAATACAATACGAATGAAACCCTTTTCACACTGATGATGAATTACATAGCCATCGGTATAGTCGCATGGCTTCAGGGCGGTCCCTGGGAAGGCAGGAAGGGAACGCAGCAGATCCCGCTTTTTGACAAGAACTCATATCTTCCGACCGTATTCGGAGTCCACATCGGCTGGATCATCGTACTTGTTCTCGTTGTAATCGTGCATATATACATGAACTATACAAAGCAGGGGTACGAAGTGGCGGTCATCGGAGACAGCGTCAACACAGCCAGATATGCAGGCATGAACGTCGGCTGGATCATGGTCCGCACGATGCTTGTTTCCGGTGCCATCTGCGGCATCGTGGGCTTCATCCTCGTTTCAGGCCAGAACAAGACGATCACTAGCAATGTTGCCAACGGAGTCGGCTTCACCGCAATCACGGTTGCCTGGCTCGGACACTTAAATGCATTCGCGATGATAGCGATTTCCCTCATACTTGCAATCCTTGAAATGGGTTCCAGCTACCTCCAGCAGGTACTCGGAGTTCCCTCTGCCATCAGTGAGATCGTTTCCGGAATTCTCCTGATGTGCATGCTCGGATGTGAGTTCTTCATCAACTACAGAATGATCTTCAGATCAAGGAAAGAGGAGGTGAAAGCATGACCGGCATTCTCGTCAACCTCGTTGCAGCGGCATGTACATTCGGTACAGTACTGATGTTCTCCACCCTCGGTGAAATCCTCACCGAGAAATCCGGTAACCTTAACCTCGGCGTTGAAGGTATCGTCTTCATGGGCGGTGCATTCGGCCTGGCAGGTGCATATTCATACGAAGCGATGGTAGGGGTTGGAAATTCCAACGCGATCATCGCAATTCTCATTGCAATCATCTCTGCATTCGCAGCAGGTGCGGTCGCATCGGCACTCTTCAGCTTCCTCACGATCACGCTGAGGGCAAATCAGAACGTAACAGGTCTTGCCCTCACGATCCTCGGAACCGGCGTTGCCAAATTCACGGGTGAGTACATGCGCCATAAGGTAGGCGGCTTCGTAACACTTTCCAACCCACTGAAGGAAGCCTTTGCATTCGTACCCATGCCCGCATTCCTGCAGAACATACCCTTTATCGGCAAGATACTCTTTTCACAGACATTCTTCTTCTACCTGGCAGTGATTCTTGCAATAGTGATGCACCTCTTCTTCCAGAAGACGAAGACAGGTCTCTATCTCAGAAGTGTCGGCGAATCTCCGGTAACCGCAGATGCCGCAGGCATCAACATGACGCGTTACAGATACATCGCGACAATCATAGGCGGAGGAATTTCCGCAATCGGAGGCATGGTTTACGTCATGACCACCGGCGGATGTACCTGGAACGAACACTCCCTTGCCGGTATCGGCTGGCTTGCGGTCGCACTGGTAATCTTCTGCATGTGGAAACCCCTCAACGTACTCTGGGGCGCAGTGCTCTTCGGTGCACTGAAGATCATGTACATGAGACTTGTGCTTCCGTTCTTCCCGACGGAGCTCTACAAGATTCTCCCATACGTCGTGACGGTCATCGTGCTTATCATCACAAGCATGAGAAACAGCCGCGACAAGCAGCCGCCTGCTTCCCTTGGTCTGAACTACTTCAGAGAGGACCGCTAGGGTAAAAGCGGAAACGAAAAACAGTAACCCATAGTCAGTTTGACTAAATATATGGAGGAAACAAAATGAAAAAGACATTGGCTCTCGCTCTCGCTCTTCTGATGTGTCTCTCCTGCGTGTTTGCACAGGGTGCAAGTGATGCAGGCTCAGCATCAAAGACAACAAAAGTCGGTTTCGTCGTCATCGGTGATGAGAACGACCAGGGTTATACCTACAACTTCATGAACGGTATGAACGCTGCAATTTCACAGCTCAAGGCAGAAGGCTATGATGTTGAACTCTCAGTAAAGAGAAACATCGCTGAGGATTCAAGCGCAGTTGATGCAAACCTTGCACTCGCAGCTGAAGGATGTTCAATCATCTTCAACAACTCATACGGCTTCGAGCAGTTCATGCAGCAGGCTGCCGATGAGTTCCCCTCAGTGAAGTTCATCTCACTCACTAACTGCGGATCTCAGGTTGACGGAAGGGACAACACTTACAACGCATTTGCAAGAATCTTCGAGGGAAGATACATCGCCGGTGTCGCAGCAGGAATGAAACTCCAGCAGCTCATCGATGAAGGCAAAATCAAGGCTGACCAGGCAGTCATCGGTTATGTCGGCGCTTTCTCATTTGCTGAAGTTATCTCCGGTATGACATCCTACTACCTCGGTGCAAGGAGCGTATGCCCCACAGCAACAATGCTCGTACAGTTCGTAGGTTCATGGGGCGACCCGACTCTCGAAGCTGAAGCAGCTCAGGCTCTCATCGATCTCGGCGCAGTCATGATCAGCCAGCACTCAGATAACACAACTCCTGCAACAACAGCTCAGAAGAACGGTGTATTCCACACTGGTTACAACAACGACAT
>JBJEWN010000409.1:0-7494 GCA_051885075.1 Bullifex sp. | reverse complement strand
GACCGGCCAGCCGGTTGTGAAGCCCCCCCTGGAATTGACGATGTTGTCAATCATCCAGTATGTTGCTGACGCACAGACTATAAGTACCACATCCTTCTCCGGACGGGCCGTGGCCCATCCGTTCCAGAAACTCTCAAGGGCCGATATCAGCCCACTGTCACGGGTGTCCATCCAGGAAAGCTCATCAATGAAAATAACCTTCTTCTTTCTGTCTGATGCTTTGATGACTTCCTTCAGGGCACCAAAAGCATCAAACCGGGAATCAAAGTCCACATTGCCCATGCAGCCCGCGTCCCTTAGGGATTCCCCGAATTTTCTGAGCTGAACCATCTTCCTGGATGCAGGCTCAATATCACTGTTGCTTATTCAGGTATGCTGAAATGTGAACTCATGGCCAAAGCTCTCCCTGACGGGATAGGTCTTTTCCACCCTTCTTCTTCCGAAAACAGCAACGAACTGAGGCTCATCCTCTTCAATAAGGGACAACAGGTATTCACGCTCTTTCTTTCTTCCGATCATAAGACACTTTCCTTCCAAATCTTTGATTTTTCTCAACTTTTGGAAGTTTATTTTCCTCAGCAGAGGATGTAAACTGTTTGATAAATTGTTAGTTTATCAAAAATTATATGTTTTAAACATAATCGTGTCAGGCTGAGAGGTAAGAGTCACAGGGGACTAATGTCCCCTGTGCTTATCATGTTTCTTCTGCTGTCTGAGCTCAAAGGTACGTCTGTCCTCTGCTTCCATCCGTTTCCGGCGTTCAGACCTGCGTTCCTGTTTAAGCTGTTCCTGACGTGCTTTAAGCGTCTGCTGCGATTTCGTTCCTATTCCTGTTTCCAGTACCTGTTTCCTCGCTTCCCGAATACTTCTCTTCGGATTGACACTCGCCTTTTTCACGGCAGTAGCGACAGCGGGACTAAACCTCAGCTCCGTCCAGTGATCAGAAAGAAAATTCAGTATTTCACGGTCTCCCGGCTCCGCGCCGAAAACAACCCTGGCAACTGATAGTTTTCCATCCCTGATGCGTTCAAAGACACAGACCCAGAACGGGGATTCAAAGAATACGGCCATTACCATACTGTCCCTGTCCATAAACACCCTCCTTTAAGTTCAGGAGAACAGGAAACGGACAACCCGGAGGGGCAGGTTACTTACCCTTTTCAAGGACGGCTGGGCTACCAACCAGCTCTGATGCACTTTTCAGGTGCACTTTGCGTTTTTATTCCTGCTGATGTATCTCCCTGTATGAGAGGATATTATCCAAATGGTCCTGTCTCATCAATAGTGCTTTCCCATGATCTTAAGGTTGCTTGCGGCATACATTCCGAAGCCTTCATAAAAATGCATGTGATGTTCGTCATTCACACTGATAAGCTCTATGTGCTCCGCACCTCTTTCCAAAGCACGGCGTTCGATTTCTCTTAAAAAGGCCTTTCCGTAACCTTTGTTCTGATAGGGGCTGAATATGACGATTTCCTCAGGATAATAGGCAGTAAGATCGTCATACTCCTTGAAGAAACCGATCACAAAGCCTGTGATGGTCTCACCATTTCTCTGAATGAGACAGAGTGAATCCTCGATCGTGACCATCTGATGGATCCGCTTATATGCCCTGTCAAAGGTCCAGCATCCGTTCTCATTGCTGTTGTAATAATCCATGTAGAGCCTGGCGATGTTTTTGACATCGGACTCAGTCAGTGGTGAATATGTCATCAATACTCCTCCTTAAGCCTGTCAATGCCATAGTGATTCCTGAAGTACATCAGATCATCATCGTTTCTGATGACCATCACTTCAGTGATGTGACCTGTTGCAGTATCCTTGAAGCCCGCAATGCGCTCCCCCGTGCATATGGAGCATTTCAGTACCGGAACCTGTTTTTCACGGTCAAAGGGAACATCAGAAGAAAGGTTCTTCCTGTAATGAGGTACCTTGCCGTTATCCTGATGCATTTCAATCATAAAGACTATCAGAAAGGAGAGGAGCCCTATTCCTCCTGCAGCGGACAGCAGCCAGAGGAATTTTCCCGTTATTGATCTTATGACAAGCGGGATGACAAGGCCGACAAAAAGGGAGATTCCTATCCAGGGCAGGCCGAAATGGAGTGAGTTAATCTTGCGCATGGTTAAAGTATATACTCAAAAAGTCTGAATGAGGTAACACCTGTATTTGAAGCATACCACGATGCACTTCCCCTTGGTGTGAAGCCGCACTTCTCATAAAGCTTATGAGCTGGAGTGTTGGTGGAAAGCGCATCAAGGCGCACTGTTGTCAGCTTCCTCTCCCGTGCAATATCGATTACTGCTTTCATCAGACCCGATGCAACTCCCCTGCCCTGGTAATCGGGATGGACCGCAAGGATGTGGACAACCAGCACTTCGTCATCAGACACACTGGTACCCCAGTCAAGGCCACGGTATTCCTCATCCTGATATGGGACAAGCGCCACTGCGGCAATGATGTTTCCGTCTTCCCTTAACACATACATGCATCCATCCTCAATGTACTTTAAGATCATGCCGTCAGTCGGATGCTTTCCATATACCCATGGACAGTGAACTTCCATGTCAGGTGTGTTGGATATGACGTACCTGTAGAAAGCCCTGAGGGAATCAGAATCATAGTGTGTGCATCTTTCAGGTTCCACAGGAACTCTCCTTTTTCCGGAAGGAAAACGAGTACATCACTATCGCGGCATAGTAGACGGGAAGCGTGATGTCATAGAGCCAGTTCACGTTGAAGAACATTTTCCTGACGTATGCGATCACATCGGAAAAGAGGAATATGCATACTGCGATGAAGAAGTATCTGTTTCTGAACGATGACACAGGCAGTGCGGCCAGGATCATGATGTACACTGCGATCAAAGGAACCCTCCAGTCACAACCAAGTGTCAACACAAGGGTGGTGATGAGGAATGCACTTATCCCGGCAAAGCAGAGGAGCTGTTTCCTTGACATTCCGTATGTTCTTATAAAGCGGTCAATTGCAAATATGTGCCCGATACCGAAGAATGCACCTCCCGCAAGATAGCTGGCAGGGGCAATGATGTCACCCAGTGCATAGAAGATCAGGGCAGGGAAGATTCTATTATCTGACTTAAAACCATATACCCATGCGATTGCAAGCCAGCACGCATTTACCGGTACCTTGAAGAGGCATCGCCAGGGCTTCATTTCGGGAGCACGTCCCATGATGTGGCACATTGCAAGGTAAAGTACCGTCAGCACTGCACCCGACAGAAGCAGTATCAGGGCTTTTCCGTCCTTTTCACTCCTCTCCATGATTCTTTCCTCCCAGTACTGAAATCTTTCGGAATAAGAAGGGATAACCTGCAAGCGTGAAGGTCCAGAGCACAAGATTGAAGATGAATCCGGCGGCAAGGCCTCCCACGATCTTTGACATCATGGTATTGCCAAAGTAATAAAGAGGAAGATATACAATGATTCCGGCAATGAGTCTTGCAAGCCTTACCTTCCGGGGAACATCGGTTGAGAATCTTATGTATTTCCTCTCAAGGAACAGTCCCAGTGCAAAACCGACGGTTGCCCCTACTCCGCTCAGGGTTATCATAGTCTTCGGATCAGTGAGCAGCTGTCCATCCGCACCATAGTGAAGAGGATAAGGTTTGACAAAGAAATACACGGCACTTAAACATGCAATGATGACAAGGCATGCTGAGACAAGTGTTGTTCTCTTTTCATTGTTCCAGAACCATTTCAGGAGCTTTCTGAACAGCAGTAGCAGCACTGCTGCTTCCGCAATACCCGCAAAGACATCCAGTACAGTGTGCACACCGAGGTATACCCGGGAAAAACCGATAAGCAGGAGTGCAAGGATGCAAAGTCCTGATAAAACCTTCTTCTTCCTGAGCCAGGCTGCACTTCCTATGAGATACCCCGCAGCCAGCTGGGCATGCCCGCTCGGGAAGGAATACCCTCCCTGATTCCTAAGTGCTATTTCAGGGGGTGTGATCCTTCCGTCCAGAAGCCAGGGACGCTCAATGCAGAAGGTAAGCTTCAGTATGTGGTTGCAAAGGCTCCCGGCGCTTAACGCAAAGGCCATTGTGTAACCTGCCTTCTTGTCACGGCACCAGTAGATATAAAGCGGTATCAGGCCAAGAAGAGGAAGAAGTCCCTGCGAAACTGCGTTCATGAACGTGATTCCTGCAGGTCCCAAGTGATCACGGATGAGCTGTATCTGATAAAGCTGGTCAAGAAAAAATTCCATGACGCCTCCTGATTTTTAATATCATACGATAAATCAGGGGATCAATCCAATGCAGTATTATCCCTCACCACCCTGCAAGGATTTCCGTATGCTATCTTATCTGACGGTATATCCTTAGTGACCACGCTCCCGGCTCCGATCACGACATTATCCCCGATCGTGACACCGGGCATAATGATGGCACCGCCTCCTATCCATACATTGTTTCCGATGATCACGGGTGCGGTCCTTGTCAGACAGAACTCAAAGGAACCGTCACTTTTAGGTTTACCGAACCTGTCAGATGCATTGGTCGGGTGAAATGCAGTGTATATCTGAACATTGGGTGCTATCAGCGCATTGTCCCCGATGACTATCCTGTTGTCATCGAGGAAGGTGCAGTTCATGTTGACTTCACAGTTGCTCCCGAAGTAAATATTATTTCCATAGTCGGCAAAAAACGGCGGTGTAATCCAGAGATTCTTTCCCCTTCCGCCTAGAAGAACGGAAAGTATCCTGTCTTTTGCTTCCATATCCTCACTGTCCGTCAGGTTATAGTCCCTTATCAGGTTCTTGGCTTTATGCCACCTTTCAATCAGCTCGGAATCAGAACAGTCATAAAGCTCTCCTGCAAGCATCTTCTCCCTTTCAGTCATGTTCACCCCCTCATACCGTAATGTCTCAGTTCAGCAGTAAATGCCCTTCTCCTGTTGTATTCCGTTTTATATTCCATCATGACGTTTTCCTTTCCTCCCTTTTCACCCTGTGCTTCCACGACTTCGCCGAAAGCGGCAATGTACAGGGCACACTCACCGTAATGATTTCTTTTATTTGCATCCATTATGCCTTCGGTGCGTCTCCTTATCAGGCCTTCAATCTTTTTATCAAGAAACTGCAATAATTTCACTTTCTTCCTCCATATCGTCTTATATCAATATCCTGAAATAACTTACAGTCTTCTCAGGATCGGCATCCGATACTCCCTGAAAAGAGCCGTCATACCATAGAAGGAACCTGTCATCATTATTCACTACGCAGCATGGGGGAAGTTCTGTCTGCTTTCCCCTGAGATAAACAGCCTTTGTATCATATGCAATTCCATAGTAGTCCAAAGTTTCCAGGATCTTCGACCAGGAAGCTTTCCCTTTTCCCATAAGGGCTGTTACATCGGAAAGCGGAAGGCCTGCAAGCATTGCCACCGCACACTGTCCGCAGAGTCCGTCCAGGATGGGAATCGGGGTGATGGAGTCAATCTTCCTGACGGGATTATCCACTGAATAGGGGCTGTCATGGTTTATCCGTGTCAGAGACTGAATGATTTCCAGTGTTATCTGATGCTCTGAAGATGGATCAGTCTGATCCGCAATCTTTTTCGCCACAGGGATAAGGTACCAGCCTTCTCCCTTCGGAATAAGCCTGCACTCAGACTTTATTCCGTCGAGTTCAATCCTGCACGGGATGTTCCCTTTCAGCCCTGTTTCCTCCCAAACGTTGAAAGGTATCCTGATAAAAGATCTGTTACCATCCTTAAATAGGAATGCTCTGAATGAGTATTTCATGTTATTACCTCAGGAGCATTATAACACGGCAGCTCTGAAAGCAGGGGACTGTAACTCAGTTGTTATTGATTCTGCTTTCCGCAAAAGGATTCCTCTTTTTCCAGATATAAAGAAGGACAAAAACGTGGAATACCGTGGCAAGTGTCCAGGACAGCGGATAAGCGATGTACAGTGACTGAAGGGTGTGATGATAAGCAAAGTACGTGAATATCCACATTATCCTGAAACCGCATATGCAGAATATGCTGATAAGCATGGGCAGCACTGAATATCCCAGTGCCCTGATGCATGATACGGTCATTTCCTCAAATGCAAAGATGAAGTAGACGGAGAGGACGATTCTAACCCTGTACATTGCAAAGGCTATCACTTCGCTCTCATCCGAATACAGGGACAGTATCGTCGGTCCGAAGAAGAGGCAGATGGTACCGAGAATCATGGCAGCCAATACCGTTATGATCATCGAGGATCTCATTATCGGCACGATCCTCTCTTTCTTCCCGGCTCCGTAATTCTGACTGAGGAATGACAGATTGGTCTGGGCAAGAGTGTTGTTCACGGTATAGAGAAAACCGTCTATGCTGTTTGCAGCTGTATTGCCTGCAACGGCCAGGGAGCCGAATGTGTTCACGGACGACTGTATAAGCACATTGGAAAGGCTGAAGAGCACGGACTGAAGCGCGGCAGGAACCCCCATGTGGAGAATATCCTTCAGGAGTCTTCCGTTCAGCGAAAGATGTGAAAATGAGAAACGGACATTCCCGTCTCCCTTCCGGAGAGCTCTCATAACCAGAACAGCACTTACCCCCTGGCTTATTATCGTTGCCGCGGCAACCCCCGCCACATCCATTTTCACTCCGATGACGAAGATGAGATTCATGATGACATTCAGCAGTCCCGCAAATGTCAGATAGTATAGCGGGCGCTTTGTATCTCCATCGGCCCTTAATATGGCAGATGCAAAGTTATAAATCAGGTTGAATGGCTGTCCCAGAAAGATGATCCTCATGTAAAGGACTGCTTTATCCATGACATCATGGGGCGTGTCCATGAGGGTAAGAAAGAGCGGAGAGAAAATAAAGCCTGTTACAGACAGCGCGACCCCGCTGATGACGGAAAGTGCAACGGCAGTGTGCACTGCCATGTCCACTTTCTCCCCATCCTTCATCCCTATGTTCCGGGCAACAACCACATTGACGCCTATTGAAAGGCCCATGAACAGGTTAACGAGAAGATTGGTGATGCTTGCGGTTGCCCCGATCGCGGCCATTGAGGTATGACCTGCAAAACGCCCTACCACGATTGTGTCAGCCGCATTGAAGAGGATCTGCAGGAGGCCGGAAAGCAGCATGGGAACAGCGAACCTTATTATCGAGGATGTTATCGGTCCGTTAATCATGTCCATGCTGTTCTTTCTCATACCTTCCTCCTGAAAAACCTATCGAATTATACAAAAACTTTACGATAAATTCAGCCGGAGGAAGAAAGGCGGATGCAATCACCGGTAATCTGTTATCAGTTCACAGGCTATCCCTGCATTACCTTAAGCCTTGCCGATACTGATTATGGAAATTGATTTTCACCCTGATCAGGACATTACCAGTCTTCGTCAGGATCAGGATACTGTAAAGGTGCATCTCCCACTGATTTTATGACCTGCACACTCTGAGTATCCTCATCAGTGACTCTTAGCACTTTGCACTTAAACCGCCACTCATCCCCGAAA
>JBJEWN010000408.1:0-1905 GCA_051885075.1 Bullifex sp. | reverse complement strand
AACACCGGTACAGTATTCATATTCAGATTTCCGTGCTGACATTGTTATCGTAATCGCATCCTCATCCATGCTGCATTCATGGAGGATGTTTGAATTGACGACTATGTCAGCAGCAAGGTCAAAGACCTCGCTCATCCTGTCTTCCCTCCTTCTTCTGTGGTCAAGCGCCATATGAAGGGTCTCGTGGAGGATGATGAACTTCAGACTGCCGTCACTGACGGCAGCCAGAAAATCAGGATTGAATGCGATGCGTTCCCCGTCGCAGTAAACCGTATGAACTGAAGAATCCAGGGAGAATCTGAGCATGCCTGTAAGACAGCCGAAAAAAGGCATGTCACGGACAATTGAGTTTCGGGCAGACCTGAGGCGCTGGATTGTCTCCCTGATGAAAGCATTACCTGCCATTTCCCTCATCTCCCTTCTGCTTCAGGAATTCCCTGTAATCAGGGAGCGAATGGAGGTATTTCTTCAGCTTTCCGTCATCAAGCTGCTCATACCTGCTGAAAAGAAGCGAAGCCTGGTCACGGGGAAGGCGGAGGGCATAGTGAACGGAACATGCAATTGCAGCCCTGTTAGTAATGTTATCGCGGGCATACTCAGTCATCTGGTTAATCAGATGGTAAACCATGTCCGAAGCCTGAGGGACTTTTGTTTCAGTTCCGTTGAATATGTTCTCAATGCTGATCGTCTCTGATACTTCTGTCCCGGTTATCAGTTCCGATGCAACGTAAGGACCGACAAGTCCGGCTATGAATGGATAAGCATCTTCCATATCCATTCCCGTGTTCTTAAGGACGGAACTGACCATCTCCCAGGATCTGGGAGTTGCAAAAGCAAGAGAATCTGATTCCGCATTGAACATGAACAGATGGTCCTTATGTTTTTTTATGTATTCGATCACGCGTACATCCACATCACTCCGCTCTGCCCAGGCAAGCCAGGAGTTCACACTGCCCTTGATCTCAACATGCATAAGTCTGTTGGCAAGTGCCTTCGGCATCTTCACTGAAACACTTCGGTCAGTCACCCTGTTACCCGCAGCCATGATTATGCAGTTATCGGGAAGAGTGTGCTCACCTACCTTCCTGTCCAGCGTTATCTGATATGCTGCGGCCTGTACAGACTGCGGGGCGGCTGAGATTTCATCAAGGAACAGAATGTTCACTATATCCTCAGAGGAGTCCATCTGGAAGATCTGAGGTTTCAGCCAGACGGCAAGCGTCCTGTCACTGTTTGCAGTGGGAACGCCCCTGAGATCGACAGGGTTGAAAAGCAGCAGGCGCACATCCGTGATCACTGCCCTCCTTCCGGTATTCTTTTCAATATACCGTGCCACCTCACGCACCCCCTGAGACTTACCGACTCCGGGAGGGCCCCAGAGCATCACGGAAGGAAACTCCTTCACGCTGATGCCGTTTCGGATAAGGCCTGAATATGCCTTCCCGAAAAGGGATACCATCTCATCGACGTTCATTAAAGGTACACTTTCATTGATACTGATTTCTTCACGCATATTCTCTCACTCCCAGTTCATCATCAATTTCAGCAAGTTCCTTCCTGAGCTCTGCAAGTAGCTTCTCATACCCCGGATCTTCATCCAGGAACTTCCTCATCGAGGTGACACTGTTATCAAGTTCCTCGATTTCACCGCTTATTTCCCTTCTGACCTTTTCAAGCCCGCTTACATTTCCCGCATCTGCAGAGAGCATGTTGCTGAGGCGTTTCATGATACCGATCTCACTTTCAATTTCTACTTCATAATCCCCTTCCCCCCTCATGATCACCCAGGGCTTCTTATGGACATGCTCAGGTCCTGCCTTCATACCGGCAGGAAGGATGATGTCAAAGCCGCAGAACGATGTGATGTACCTTTCCTCACTTCCGATTTTCCTCACGGCTTCAGGT
>JBJEWN010000407.1:0-1907 GCA_051885075.1 Bullifex sp. | reverse complement strand
GATCTTTGCCCTGACATCGAAGCGGTGGTAGGGTGAAGAGCCAGCAATATAGGAATCATAACGCATGCATTATCCCGTCCTTTACCGTATATCCCCTGTCGGACACTGCTGATGCAAATGCCTCATCATGGGTTATGAGCACTATTCCGGCTCCCTGACCGGCCAGCAGCGTTATGAGCGCCGCGCTCTCCTCATAGGAAAGTGCGCTGTCCAGCTCATCAAGGATGCAGAACGGCCGGTTCAGGCTGTAATAGACGGCAGCCTGCAGCCTCTTTCTTTCCCCGTAGCTCATCATCGTCGCAACCCTTTCAGGACCAAGCCTGAAGAGCCTGGTAAGCTCATCAACTTTCCGCGCAATGTCATCCTTCTTCATTTTTTCCTGAGCGAAGGCAAAGGAAAGCTCGTCACGGACGGTGGGAAGGAATATCTGCCAGTCAGGATTCTGAAACATGTACCCTACTGTCCTGGCAAGATCCTTTCCGGAAAGCTTCCTTTCCCCGTATGTTATTGTCCCTTCCTCCGGAACATACAGTCCGCACATGATGGATGAGAACGTTGACTTGCCTGATCCGTTAGGGCCTGTCAGAGTTATGACTTCACCCCTTCTTATGTGAAAGTCATCGGCAATGAGTCTGAAAGGCTCTTCCTCGCTGACGCTTCTGTGCGGATGGGTGAATCGCAGGCCGGAGACCCTCAGCTCATCACTGCTGATGATGGAAGGAAAGTTCATCCGCGGTATTTCGGAAAAGGACTTCACCATATCCTCATCTGCTTTTCTGAGGGTGCCGTCAAGAATGTATACCGCATCGAAAAGACCATCAAAACAGGACAGATAGTGACTTGCAGTGACTATTGAGGCCGTTTCCCTCTCTGAAAGCACACAGGCAAGTTTTTTCCTGTATGAAGCATCAAGGTCATCGAAGGCTTCATCATAGATCATGTAAGAAGGATCGGTAACGGATGCACAGGAGAGCATGAGGCGGCGCTTTTCGCCTCCGCTTAGCTCAGACGTTGCAACATGCCTGAGTTTCTCAAGTCCCCATTTCATGCATGCTTCGGATATTCTCCTATCCATCTCACTCCTTCGGATGCCCAGGGACTCAAGCGGGAATGCAAGCTCTTCCTCAACACTCGATGTTATGACTGATTCCGCTGTATTCTGGGGCACAATTGAAAAAACCGTGAGTTTTTCCAGTGCTTCCTCCGCACTTATCCCGTCATATTCCACACTTCCGGTCAGTTCACCTTCATTGTATTTTGGGGTAAGGCCTGCAAGGATGAAGCACAGTGTCGTCTTTCCGGCACCTGGATACCCCAGGATGAGTGCGTTTTCATGTTTATCGAGTGAAAAGGAAACATTATTTAAAAGCACCTGTGATGAGGTGCTTTCATAGCTTTCATAACTGAATGTAAGATCTTTTACCTGAAGCATTACTTCTTCTTTCCGACTGAAGGCAGGGCGTCATACTCAGCCCTGATTCTCTCCTCCACAATGGTGTGTACTTCCTTCTTCTCTTCCTCACTCATGCCTTCAGTGATTAAAGGAGGCAGGAATGTGATGTATACATCCTTCCTGAGAAGGGAATACGGTGTCTCGAAGAGGCATCTCGTTCCCTTGATCGCAACGGGACAGATGACTGCATCGACACGTGTTGCCATCTTGAATGATCCGGCCTTGAATTCATGGATTGCTCCATCCTTGCTTCTTGTCCCTTCAGGGAAGATCGTCATTGATTTACCGTTTCTGATGTTCTCTGATCCCTGGAGTATTGCCTTGATCGAATCCCTTGGGCTCTTCCTGTCGATGTAAACGGAATTAAGGGCTGAAAACCAGCTGTTCACAATCGGAATCTTTTTGACTTCCACCTTTCCGATAAAGCCAGTGAACACCTTCTTCGGATACATTA
>JBJEWN010000406.1:0-7552 GCA_051885075.1 Bullifex sp. | reverse complement strand
TATATCCCGTGAGGCTGCTGATGAGGTATCACGGCTGCTCGATGTTCCGCTCGCAACGATCTGGGGAGTTGTGACGTTCTACCATTTCTTCAAGCTGAACAAGCCCGGTAAGTACAACATACAGGTATGCCTCGGTACCGCATGCTATCTCAAGGGCGGTGACATGATCGTAGAGGAACTTGGCCTTCAGAAAGGGCTGGAGGTTGATGGCCTTACTGAGGACGGTAAGTTCTCGCTTCAGGCAGTGAGATGTGTCGGATGCTGCGGACTTGCTCCGGTCATGACGATCGGGGGAGAGGTTTTCGGCAAGGTAACAAAGAACCAGATAGCGGGGATTCTGGATAAGTTTGAATGAGCCATCAGGGATGTGACTTTCTGACTGAGGCCGTGATGAACTCCATCGAAGCCCGTGCATCGTCCATAGTGATCGAGTGCATCGTCGAGAGGGAATATGTCTTCATATCAGTGAAGGACAACGGGGAAGGACTTAAGTGCAGCGATGCCTTCGGGGATGGAGTATCAACCCGGGGAAATGGAAGGGGCAGAGGACTTTATCTGCTGAAAACGGCGGCAGAGGATGCTGATATCAGGGATACGGGTTCGGGAACACTTCTGAGATTCAGGTTTAAAAAGGGAAAAATGGGTTACCTTTCATCGGTCCTGCCCTATGTTTTTTCCTTTGCGGGTGTTTCGGTAAGCTTCACCATGAAGAGAGGTTCTCAGATATTCACTCTTGAATCCGAGGGGCTTGAAAAGGAGCTCGGAGAGCTTTCAAGAGTGGGCGCGATAGCGGAAATCAGGAAGAAATCCCTTAAGGCGGATGAATTATTGGAGGAGACTTAAATGGCAAAACTGTCATTGGAGGAATTGAGGAAGTTCCGTGAGGGCGAGAGCAGCAGACTCAGAAAGCGCAGCATCCACGGCAGGGATACCCATGTGGTTGTCTGCATGGGAACATGCGGTATTGAGAAAGGTGCGAAGATCGTGCTCAACAGTATCGTTGACGAGCTTGAGGCAAAGGGCCTTGACAATGTAATCGTCACACAGGCAGGCTGTGCCGGAGCCTGTGCGGATGAACCGATCGTGGAAGTGCATACACCTTCTCTCGGTTCCGTTGCGTACGGACATGTGGATCAGAAAATCGCGAAGAGAATCGTGGATGAGCACATCATCGGCGGTAAGGTTCTCACCGAATACACGATAGGACTGGAGGTCTGAAATGGGATTCAGAAACTATATTTTTGTCTGCGGCGGAACGGCGTGTGAGTCTTCCCGCTCCGATCAGATCTACAGGAACCTGGTCGAGGAAGCCAGAAACCAGGGAGTCGGTGATCAGGTACAGGTCATAAAGACAGGCTGCTTCGGCTTCTGTGAGCAGGGACCGATCGTGAAGGTCCTTCCTGAGGATTCCTTCTACGTGCAGGTAAAGCCCGAGGATGCTAAGGAGATCATCAGCGAGCACGTCATCAAAGGACGTGAGGTAACGCGCCTTCTTTACAATAAGACGCCGAAGAAACCCCTTGAGGAAGTCGAGGACATCGGATTCTATAAAAAACAGCTGCGTGTCGTGCTGCGCAACTGCGGTGTAATTGATCCTGAAAACATCGATGATTACATTGCCAATGACGGTTACGTTGCCCTTGAGAGGGCACTTTTCGAACTCACTCCCGAAGAGATAATCGATGAAGTGAAGGCCTCCGGTCTCCGGGGACGAGGAGGTGCAGGCTTCCCTACCTGGATGAAGTGGAACTTCACCAAGCAGGCCGAAGGGGACGTCAAATACGTCGTGTGCAATGCCGATGAGGGAGACCCCGGTGCATACATGGACAGATCAACCCTGGAAGGTGATCCGCACTCGGTGCTCGAAGCCATGACCATATGCGGAAAGGCAATCGGTGCACATCAGGGCTTCATATACATCAGGGCTGAGTATCCCCTTGCGATTCACCGTCTGGAAATCGCGATGAAGCAGGCCCGGGAATACGGACTGCTCGGAAAGGACATTCTCGGATCCGGTTTTGATTACGACATTGAGATACGCCTCGGTGCGGGTGCTTTCGTATGCGGTGAGGAAACAGCCCTCCTGCAGTCCATCGAAGGACACAGGGGCATGCCTCTTCCCCGTCCGCCATTCCCGGCCGTGAAAGGCCTCTGGGGTAAGCCGACGGTCATAAACAACGTCGAAACCTGGGCAAACATCCCCGTCATCATAGCCAAAGGCGGAGCGGAGTTTGCAAAGGTCGGTACCCAGGACAGCCGCGGTACCAAAGTATTCGCCCTTACCGGTAAGGTCAGGAACTCTGGTCTTGTCGAGGTCCCGATGGGAACCACGCTGCGTGAGATCGTCTTCGACATCGGCGGCGGAATCGCGGGCGGAAAGAAGTTCAAGGCAGTACAGACCGGCGGTCCTTCAGGCGGTGTAATCACTGAAGAGAACCTTGACACTCCGATCGATTTCGGAGGCCTTCAGAGAATCGGTTCGATGATGGGATCCGGCGGCATGATCGTAATGGACGAGGATGACTGCATAGTTGATGTGGCCAAGTTCTACCTCAACTTCACGGTTGATGAATCATGCGGCAAGTGTTTCCCCTGCCGTATCGGAGGAAAGAGCCTTTACGGCATACTGGAAAAGATCACGCTCGGTAACGGCTGTGAGGATGATATCGACCAGCTGAGACAGATTTCACTGGCCATGCAGAAGGGATCATTATGTGCACTGGGGCAGACTGCACCCAATCCGGTTCTCTCCACGCTCAGGTATTTCCCTGAGGAGTACGAGGCACACATTAAGGAAAAGAGATGTCCTTCAGGCAAGTGCAAGAAGCTCATCAGGTACTCGATCAACCCGCAGAAGTGCATCGGCTGTACGGCATGTTCGAGAAAGTGTCCCGTCGGTGCGATCACCGGCGAGCTTAAGAAAACACATTCGATCAATACGAATGTGTGCATCAAGTGCGGTGTCTGCAAACAGACATGCAAATTCGGTGCGATCAGCATAGAGTAAAGGAGGGCAGACAATGGCTATTCATCTTACAGTACAGGGAGTGGAGGTTACCGTCGAAGAGGGGGCAACAGTCCTGGAAGCGGCAAGGAAAGCCGGTATCAGGATCCCGACACTCTGCTACCATCCCGATCTTAAGCCCTTCGGCTCCTGCGGACTGTGCGTCTGCAAGCAGGAGGGAAGCGCGAAGATAATCCGCGCATGCTCCGCTCCCGCTGCGGAAGGCATGAAGATCATAACTCATGACAATGAGCTTTTCGAGGTAAGGAAGACCATCCTCGAACTGGTGATGTCCACTCACCCGGCATCATGCCTTACATGTGTCAGGAACAATAAGTGCGAGCTGCAGAAGCTCTGTGTCGAGTACGGCATCAGGGAGCAGCCCTTTGAGGAAAGAATCCCTGACCTTCCCAAAGATGCTTCCACCGGTACCATCGTCCTGGATCCTTCAAAGTGCATCAAGTGCGGCCGCTGCGTTCAGGTATGTCAGAACCTTCAGGGCGTATATGCCCTTGAATTCATCGGCAGGGGAGATTCGACCCTGATGACGCCTGCAGCAGGTCTTCCGCTCAATGACAGTCCGTGCATCAAGTGCGGACAGTGTGCAACCCACTGTCCCGTAGGTGCGATCTATGAGCTGGATGAGGGTAAGAAGTTCCTTGATGCGACATGCGACAGCGAAAAGGTCGTTGCGGTTCAGATGGCTCCCGCGGTACGTGTGGCTCTCGGTGAGGAGTTCGGTTACAGCGCCGGTGAGATCACGACCGGAAAGATCTACACCGCACTCAGACGTCTCGGAGCTGACTTCGTCTTCGACACCAACTTCGGTGCCGACATGACGATCATGGAAGAGGGAAGTGAGCTAGTGAAGAGAATCACTGACGGCGGAGTGCTGCCTCAGCTCACATCGTGCTGTCCGGGCTGGATCGAGTACGTTACCAAGTACTATCCCGATCTCATCGAAAATCTTTCATCGGCCAAATCCCCGATGATGATGCAGGGTGCCATAACCAAAACTTACTGGGCGGAAAAGATGGGCATTGACCCGGCAAAGGTCTATTCAGTGGCAATCATGCCATGTACGGCAAAGAAGATTGAGGTTAAGCGTGATGACCATATGAAGTCATCCGGCTACGATGACGTGGATCTGGTGCTCACCACCCGCGAGCTTGCAAGAATCATCCGCCAGAGGGGTCTTGATTTCGCCACCCTTCCTGACAGTGATGTCGACAGCCCGATCGGTGAGTACTCCGGAGCGGCAACGATCTTCGGAGTCACGGGCGGTGTGATGGAGGCTGCGATCAGGACTGCATACAATGCCATCACCGGAAAGGACCTTTCCGATCCCGACATAATGACAGTGCGCGGACGCGGTGAGTTCAGGCACGGTGCCGTTGATGCCGACGGTCAGATGACACTCCGTTTCGGAGTCGTTCACGGCATGGCAAACGGTAAGGAAGTGCTGGATGAAATCAGAGCTGCCAAGGCCAGGGGCGAAAGGGCTCCCTATGAGTTCATCGAGTTCATGGCATGCCGCGGCGGCTGCATAGCAGGCGGCGGTCAGCCTCTTGGCACCGATGACGAGATCAGGAGCAGGAGAACCGGCGGTTCATACACCGATGACCGTAACTCGGCAAAGAGATGCTCCCATCAGAATCCATCCGTTCAGAAGATATACGGTGAATTCTTCGGTCATCCGCTTTCCGAAAAAGCCCACCACCTGCTGCATACTTCATACGAACAGGTTCCTGTTTACAAAAACTGATTCCTTATTCCGGAATTGAAAACACCTCCGTCACCGTCGGAGGTGTTTTACGTTTCAAAAAGCCTCCCGGAGAGGGGATATCCGGGAGGCAGGGGAAGGAAAACATGGATTATGGAAAAAGGAATCAGATGGATGTCCTTACTTTGAGCATCATGATTTTATCGTGGTTCACGCCGCTGACGAAGATGTATGAGCCGCTGTTCGCAATGACTGCCCTGTACGGGGTGAAGCCCAGCTCCTCACGTCCGATGTATGTAAGTGTATCCCCGTTGACCGAATAGGCGGATATCGTTTTGTTCCCGGCATTTAGCGTGTATAGGAAATGACCGTCAGCACTGGTGAACATGTATGTCGTGTTAAGCCCTGTGCCTTCCGTTCTGCTGACTTCAGCTGCCTTCACGAAGGAACCTTCAACGCTTCCTCTGTATACTTTCAGCGTATCGCCGACAGCGATGACGAACCTGGCTGAAGTACTGTCCGGACTTTCCAGGACCGCGATTGCCGTTGCACCGATCGCTTCGGCATCTTCGAACGGTTTGGTTTTTGAGGTACCGTCGATACCCCTGTTCACGACCAGTCCGCCATTCACGGTGTCGACTGCTGCTATGACATCGCCTTCCGTATTGGAAGCAATGAGAGTGTACTTGTAACCTTTGTTGTAGTTGAGGTACTTGCCGTTTGCCATGTAAACATCAGATCCGGTACCGGGTGTCGTGTTCGTGTTAGTCAGGTGTCTCATCGAAATCGTGGTGTTGTCTCCTGTCTGTCCCACAACGGCAAAGTACCCGTTTGTCCAGGTTGAGGGATTCACGATTGCCTCTATGGAGTCGAATTTGGGGTTTTCAATCCTTCCGTAAACCTGTCCCGCACATGATACCGGATTAATGAGTGAACATGTGTTCTTGTCATATACCCATCTTGTTACCGATCTGTCACTGTCCGAAACCGTGACAACCGTGTTAGTGCTTCCCGGAATTGCCTTTAAAAGCTGTGTCGGTTTTGTAAGTGTCTGCGAAGCTTCGGCAATGAGGGTGTTCTTCTTTATGGAGCAGACCGTGGCAACGTTTCCTGCGTCTGAAATGACCAGTACCTTTCCGTCCGGAAGGAATTCTATGTTTGTCCTTGATCCGATCTTGATGTCGCCGTTGGAAATGAGACCTGCAACGACCGGTTCTCCCACCGCACCGAGGAGTGCTGCCTCGAAGTTGACCTGAGTGGAGCCTGTTGAGCCCATCATTGCCGTTCTGGCGATTATGTCCAGTCTGTGCTTTCCGGGATCTGGTTTGATTGTGACGGATGGACCTGTCTTAATCTTGTTCCCGTCGAGATACCAGTCTATGGTGACGTCCTCGATGTTTATGGACTGTGTGTCCAGGGATACCGTGCAGTCAGTCTGAGCAGCGATGGTTGAATTGTTTTCAAGCCCTGAAACCACGCATACCACCGGAGTTCCTACCCTGTTTTCAAGGGTGAGCTGACCTACGACGGGAGGAGCCTGATCCAGATCAAGACTGATCGTACCGGTTGTTGTCTTACCGCTGACGATCCGTACCGCATCGATGGCGCCTGCCACGAGCAGTCCATCGTCATATAGCTTTGCATTGACCGTGTAGGAACCTGATGTCTGCGATGTCACTGAAAGGGTTGATGAACCTGATGTGACGGTTGGTGTGTATTCCTTTGTCACTGAGTTATCCATTCCGGTAAACTGGATGACCAGTCTGGGCTGCCTGACCAGTGTGCTGTCCCAGGTATAGACAAGGGACAGGTTTCCGGAACCGACCATTTCAGTCAGGGACACGGTTGCGGATGTGTTTGTCTCATTCAGATTGAATGTAGTGGAGCCTGTTACGAGCACGATTCCTTCCTCGTTCTTTCCGTCTGCCTTGATGGACCATGAGCCTACCGGAACATCCTCAAGCACGAATGTGTTGCGCTTTGTGTTCAGTTTGTATGACTCGTTGTTCGGACCCGTGCATGTGATGTCATAGTTGGTTATGCTGAGGGTTACGTCCCCCGGTGTGATCGTCCTTGATATTTCCTTTTCAAGGGTGATGCGCATGTCCGCCGTACTTCCCCTGTTCTCGCATGATGCAAAGGAGAAGATGATCATGGCTGCCATGATGATGGCGATGATCTGTCTGGTTCTTTCTGTCATATGTGACCTCCGTCTCGTTTTGTGAGGCAATCATCACCCGTCGGTTCCTTCAGTGCAACTTTTCTGGTATGATATTTTTCATGGAGGCCCCATGCTGAAAAAAACAGTGCTTTTCCTGATCCCGGTGCTCCTGCTCGTGATCGTTTTCGTACCCATCATGAATAACTTTCTATACTGGTCACTGTACGTGGTTCTCTTTGCTCTTGTTCTCATCTTCTGGCTGCTTGAGGACACCGTTCCCGCAAAAGAGGTGAGCGCCTTTCTGAAAGGTGCACCATACTGGAGCGTAAAAGCCGGTGTGATAAAGATTAACGGCCAGACGCCAGAGATAATCGGAGGGCTTCTTGTGATATCCGGAGGAACCCTGTATTTCCTGAAAAGAAAGGGTGGCAAAAATGGTCCGGATGTACTTAAGGAAGTGCCTGTTTCCCGTCTTACCGGGTACACTCTGAAGAAGGTTGACGGCTTTCATGACGGCATCGCATTCACGACTGAAGGGGATGATGAGATACTCTTCACCTCCAGATCGGTCGCAAAGGATGAAAAAGGCCTTTTATCGGCTTTGGGATGGGAATAAACCGGTAAAACTGATTTTTTTCAAAAATTAAACATCTTTTTTCTTGCA
>JBJEWN010000405.1:0-7579 GCA_051885075.1 Bullifex sp. | reverse complement strand
GTGAAAGCTAAATGCCTATATTGGATAAGGAGGGCCTTCAAAGGTTCTTCCTTGGGCTTAAAAACAAGTTTGCTGCCAAAAGTCACACACACGCAATCGCTGACGTTACTGACCTGCAAACTACACTGAATGGGAAGGCAGCGTCCAGCCATACTCATGCAATTTCAGCGATCACAAACCTTCAGAGCACACTGGATGGAAAGGCTGCAACGAGTCATACACATGCGATTTCAGATGTAACGAACTTGCAAAATACGCTGAATGGGAAAGCATCGTCCACCCATTCTCACGTGATATCAGATATCACGAACTTGCAAAGTACGTTAGACGGGAAAGCATCATCAAGCCATACACACGCTATTTCAGCAATCACCAATCTTCAATCGGAATTAGATTTGAGGGTTGTTGGAAAATCATTATCAGCTTCAATCGATATGAACGTGAGAAGTACTACCTCTTATACGTTGTCGGCAGTTGCAAGATATTATCAGACCACAATTTATAGAGTAAAGGTATATAAAAGTACGGGTTCATACGGCTGGGTATCTTATAATATATACCTTCCGTCGGGCGGTAGTTACTATGTCGAGGATATCTCATACGCGAATACAGGCAGCGGGTCCATTGAAACAACACTATCACTGTCAAAAGGTAGCACCTACTCGGGAGGGAGCACCGCGGCAACGGGGCGAGTTTATAACAATGTTGATGAAGTATATACAACAATAACCGTTGCGATAAAAAAGGTATTGTAACGGGGGAAGATAAATGAATGATTTTGGCTATGTCATAAAAAGAAATGATACTGATTACATAGTAATGGTTGACTTGGATGATTATGGCTCAGGGTACAATGTCGTACCAAAGAAAGCTGATCCTTATAACCTGTATAATCTTGAGGATGTAATAGCTTATTCCAAAGCAAATCCGGACATGGTTTATGCCAAACATCCATTAGAGGAAAAGATGAAGCTTATAAGGGAAAAGGAGAACCTGGAGGCCTGGCTCTCTGAGCATGACTATATTGGCACAAAGATTGCAACAGGAAGGGCAACGGTTGAGGAGTATGCCGGTAAGATTGCACTCATGAATGAGAAGGCGAATCGTATCAGCGAGATCGATGCTCTGCTTGCTACAGCATAAGGAGGTATCATATGGAACTGTTCCAGCCGATTACGTTTATTGTTTGTTTTATCGTCGGGGAGCTCCTGAAGCTGATCTTCAAAGAGAAGCTTCCAAAGCAGTGGCTCCCATTCATCACAGGAGGTTTCGGACTATTGTTCTGCCCGCTCCTGTGCTGGCAGTTTACGCTCCAGCGGTTCGCTGAGGGCCTGATATCAGGCTTTGCATCCTCAGGAGGCTATGATGCGATTAAAGCCATCAAAGAGAAGTACAAGGACATTTCCAAATAAGGACGTGTCCTTTTTTATTGCCGTCTGACCAGCGTAACTGGTCATTCACCTAACCGAGGTCGGTAACTCGTAAAAAACGTAAACAGGAGGAAGTAAAGAAATGACTATTCAGGACATTTTGAAAGCAGCAGGGCTTACTGATGAACAGATCGTCGCTATTGCAGAAAGTATGAAGAAAAACAAGATCTTCACGTCCAGTGAAGAGAATCTTGATATCCGCTATTCAAAGCTGAAGAGCGACCACGACAGTCTGACAAAACAGTATGGGGAGGCCGAGGCTCTCATCGAAGAGATGAAAAAGGCATCCAAGGGTAATGAGGACCTTCAAAGCAAGGTCGCTGAGTATGAGGCGAAAATCGGTGAACTTAAAGAGGAGCTTAAAGAGGAGAAGCTGTCATCGGCCATCAAGGTGGGATTGTTATCCGAGAAGGCCATGGACATCGATTATCTTGCTTTCAAGTTAAAGGAAGATGGTGAACTCATCCTTGATGATAATGATCAGGTAAAAGGCTGGAGTGAAAAGATTGAAGCGTTAAAGAAGAAATTCCCTAACCAGTTTGAATCACCTAACCAGAAGAAGATTGAACCTAACAGCCTTAACAAAGGCCAGAGCGATGAAGCACCGACAAAGGAGGCCATCCTTAAGATGCCATATTCGCAGCGTGCCGAGCTCTATCAGAAGGACCCTGAAGCTTTCAGTCAGATCATGAAATCTTAAAAAGAAAAGAGGTAAAAAACTATGGCAAGTACAGTAACCAAAAAAGCCAATGTGATCATCCCCGAAGTCATGGGCGAGATGATCAACGCAAAAATCGAAGCTCTTGCAAAGCTTACTCCATATGCAAAAGTGGACACAACTTTAGTCGGTGTTCCGGGGGACACAAAGACAGTCCCTAGCTGGTCATATATTGGAGACGCTGAGGACTTTGATCCTGAGTTAGGCAATGAGATGGAGACTACCAACTTAAGTGCTTCAACCACTACTTTCACAATCAAGTGTGCAGGTAAGTCAGTCGGTATCTATCAGACTGCCATCAACTCAGGTCTTGGAAATCCTATCGGGCAGGCAGAGACTCAGCTTGCCAAGGCAATTGCAGGAAAGGTGGACAACGACGTATTGGACGCAGTTCTTAAGTCAAAGAACATTGTGGACCTTTCAGCCACAAACGCTCTTGACTATGAATCCATCGTCAACGCTGTTGTCAAGTTTGAAGATGAAGAGGACGGAATCGAGAAGGTCATGTTCATTTCACCGCTTCAGGAGAAAACCCTGCTTCTGGATCCGATGTTCTTATCAGCTGATAAGTTCCAGAGCGGAGTTGCGGTAAATGGTGCAATCGGAAAGATTGCGGGATGCTGGGTTAAGAAATCCAAGAAGATCAAAAAGGATGGCTCCGGCAAGTTCATTAATCCGATCATCAAGCTTGAACCGGATTCTCCTGAAACTGAGTTTACAGAGGACGAGCTTCCGGCAACAACCATCTTCCTGAAGGCAGATACTAAGGTTGACCATGAGTGGTTCCCTAAGCGTCAGAAACACGACATCACTGCTGCCAAGTACTATGGGGTTGCAATGACTAACGAAGCTAAAATCGTGCTTCTTAAGGTCGCTGAGACCGTTCCTGTGGCGGGCTAATTATGATCATATCGGTTGAAGATTTCAGATTGCTGGTTGAAACCGATATCCCGGATGACGAGCTCAGAACAAGGCTCTCAGCTTTGGAGATGGCAATAAGGAAGTACACGAACAATCACTTCTTTGTGAAGGGCGCGGAAACAAAGGCAGAAGTAAGGGGAGGAAAGATATACATTCCATCCCCTTTCTTTAAGACAGGCGATACCATCGAGCTTTTATCACCCGAGTATGAGGGCCGTGTTTTCACGGTCTCATTTCTTAACGGGGATGAAATCGAAGTGGATGGAACCCTTCGGTTTGACTGCATTACGGAAGCAGTCCTTGTTGAGTACCCGGAAGATGTGATCATGGGAGCCGTGAACCTTCTGAAGTGGGATATCTCAAACAGGGAGAAGGTCGGGATCAAGTCAGAGACTCTGTCCAGATGGAGTGTCACATATTTTGACCTGGATGCCAACTCACTGCTTGGATATCCATCTTCTCTTCTTGGCTTTGCACACAGCTACAGAAAAGCGAGGTTTTAAGTATGATCGGTGGAAACGTAAAAGCGGAACTGCAGGTGAGAAGCGTTGAAGTCAACAGCATAGGAGAAAGAGTAGAAACCTGGACAGCGAAAAGTGTATTGATTGGTTTTCTGGACTTAGCAGGGGGATCTGTAAGTTATGAAGCCTTCAACTCAAAAGTCCAGGAATCTACTCATGTATTCATCTGTGATTACATCCCATTGGATATCAGTATCCACTCAAGGTTACTGATAAACAAAGAAATATACGACATCACTTTAATCGATAACCCTATGAATCTCAACAGACAGCTTGAGTTTTATCTCAAAAAGGTGGGCTTCTGATATGGCTGAGAAGTGGAAGTTTGAAGACAACTCAATAGAGCTCGCTGAAGCTCTTGATAAGGCCGGGGAAAAGTGGCTGCAGGATGCCACCCGTATCCTCCACCGTCAGGTAGTACAGAACACAGCGGTTGACACGACTGATACAAAAACAAGCTGGAAGAAGGTGGTTGCCGGTAATAAGGGAACTGTCGGCTCCACATCCGAAAACGCAATCTGGGAAGAGTTCGGGACCGGACACTATGCCGTTAATGGTGATGGCAACCCATCTCCATGGTATGTGCCGGTACAAGGGTATACAGGAAAGAAGAAACCGACCTACAAAGGTAAAGTCGTTGTCGTATATGGAAAGAACGGGATGGTCTACTACAAGACGGATGGTAAGAAGCCAAGAAGGGCATTGGAAAACGCCAAAAAGTCAACGGAGAAGAAAATCCGGAAGAGACTTGAAACACTTCTGAAGGAGGCCATGAAATGACCAAAGAAACACTTTCCTATATCAGCTCGCTTTTACTGGGTGCCGGAATCAACTACTCATTTGCAAGGTGGAACGGGGACGTCTTTTTCCCTTACTGGGTCGGTGAGTACTCAGAAACTGATTCGCTCTATGAGGATGGGGTAAGTGAAACGGATTTCATTCTCACCGGAACAACGGAGGACACCTGGCTTGTGCTCCAGGAGGACAAAGAAATCATCGAACGCCTTTTCAGAAACAGGACAACCGTGCTTGATTCTGGTATGGGGCTGAGCATGAGTTTTGAAAAAGCTTTGATCATACCGACCGAGTCGGATGTGATCAAACGGATACAGATCAACATTTCCGTTAAGGAATGGAGGAACACAAATGGCTGATACTTTTAAAACAAGCGGAATTACTGCCGACACCCCTAAGAATATCTTCTTCGGGGCCGGAGTCATTTATAAGGGATTGAAGAAATCGGAATCAGGCTGGGACCTGACTGCTGCAAAGATTCTGGGAGCAACCCAGGGGGGCTCCAAGGTCACCATTGCACCGGAAGTGAAAGATATCGAAGTGGATGGAGCACTTGTCAAGGTTGAGGAACTGGCCGTGAAAACAGGTGAAACTGCGACTATGGAGATTAACATGCTGGAGGTAACTCCTGAAATCTTAAAGCTTGTCACTTATGGTAAGGACGGAACAACGGTGGGTGAATACTCCGAGATCGTTTCCAAGGCACGAATTGAGAAGGGTGACTACATCGAGAACCTTGCTTATGTAGGCTCAACGCTGGAAGGAAAGCACATCATTGTTTTGTTTGAAAGTGCAAAGTGCTCTTCAGGCCTGGACCTGGAAGGCAAGAACAAAGAAAACGGAGTGATCAAGGTAACGTTTGAGTGCTATCAGAAGATTGATGGAGACCACACTATCCTTCCATGGCATATCAGTTATCCGACTCCGGTATCAGGATAAATCTAACTAAAGGAGTAACCAGAAAATGAAAGAATATACACTCAGAAGAATGACAAGTGCGGATATCTTTCCGCTTTGCACAATCATTAAGAAAATCGGGATCGATGAAGTCAAAAGAATCGTGAACTCACCGGAGCTTATGGCGATGGTATCAAAAGCACAGAACAAGGAGTCCGATGCCACAGCTGTCGGGATGAGCTTTATGCTTGACCTTGCATCGTTGATCGTCGGGAACCTTCCGAAGTGCGAGAGTGAGCTTTATAAGTTCCTGTCCTCGATGACAGGAGCAGGTGAAAAGGAACTGAGAGGGATATCACCTGCTGAGTTCCTGGAGCTTGTGGTAAGTGTTGTGAAGCACGAGGACTTCAAAGATTTTTTCGTGGCTGCTTCTCGGTTACTCAAATAGGAGATATCAGGTTTTTCGACTTCCTTTGTAAACGCTACGGGGGAAGTCCTTTTTTTATTCTCGATAGTTACATCGCACAGAACCGCTTCTCAGAGTTCGTTATTGAAGTATGGGGACTTCATAACGATGAGGAGCTGTTCACTCTGTGGCTGCACAAGATTGACGGCATGTCTTATCAGGAATTCAGGGATTCCATCATCCCTCCTGAGCCTGTCGGGAAAGAGACGATTGCAACCACTATCGAGGAAAGTATGAGTATCCTCAGGGAGGGATAAGAATGAACCTATTTACTCTTACCGGTGAAATCCTCCTTAAGGGAGCTGATGAAGCAAAGCGGGATATAACCGATGTCGGTGCAAGTGCTGAAAAATCCGAGTCCAGGATGGTAAGTGCCTTTAAAAAGATCGGTGTTGCACTTGCAGGGGCTTTTGCAATAGACAAAGTTAAGGACTTCGGAATGTCCCTGGTGGAAGCTTCCGCATCCGTCGGTGCCGAGATGTCAGCATTCGAGCAGATCATGGGAGACTACTCCGACAACGCACAGGCCAAGCTTAACGAAGTAGCAGACCAGACCGGAGTCGTATCAACCCGTCTGACGCCTTATATGACCAGTTTAACGGCCAAGTTCAAGGGACTTGGTAATGATATAGTCACATCCACTGATATGGCCCAGCGGGGCCTTCTGCTGGCCTCAGACGCTTCCGCGTTCTGGGATAAATCTTTGGACGATTCCATGTCAGCCCTGAACTCTTTCATTAACGGTTCCTACGAGGGAGGGGAGGCCATCGGGCTATTTGCGAATGATACACAGATGGCAGCATATGCAGTTAAGAAGGGAATCGTTGAAAGCACCAAAGAATGGTCCAATCTCGATGAAGCAACAAAGCAGGCAACAAGACTTGAGTATGCGGAAGCGATGATGAAACAGTCCGGTGCAACCGGACAGGCAGCAAAGGAAGCCGGACAATATGCGAACGTACAGGCAAACCTTGCTGAGTCGTGGAGGCAGTTTAAAGCTGAGATCGGGGAGCCGTTACTGCAGAACGTTGTCATCCCTGTCATGGGGATGCTTCAGAGTGCTGTGGGAACCCTCTCCGATAAGTATAAACAGCTTAAGGACTGGATAGCTGAGAACAAGGACGAGATTGACAGGTGGGTTGATATCCTGATCATCGCAGGACCCATGATCGGCACTTATGTTTTAGTTGCCGGTACCATGTCGATTTTAAAGACGGTGGGCACCTGGATTAAAAGTGTTACCACCGCTCAGACTCTTTTGAATGCAGCCATGTCCATGAACCCGATTGCCTTGGTGATCACTGCCATAGTGGGGCTGGTTGCTGCCTTTGTGATCCTTTGGAACAAATCTGAAGCTTTCAGGAACTTCTGGAAAGGCTTGTGGAAAACCATCAAAAATGAAGTGACTCCTGTAGTTGAAAACATCAGGATCATATTCAAACAGCTTTGGGAGGGAATCAAAGCTATATGGAATACTGTGGCTCCTTACTTCAAGCGGATATGGGACGCCATCCTTTCAACCGCAAAGGCTGCCATGGGTCCGGTATCAGCAACCTTTAAGCTTGCCTGGAACAATATCAAGGTTGTGTGGGATGTGGTTGTCGCTTACTTCAAGACGGTGTGGAACAATATCAAGCTTGTCTTCAGTGTGGTTGCAAGCGTCTTGACCGGTGACTTCAGAGGGGCATGGAATGGCATCAAGGGGATATGGAATAATTCCGCTGCATTCTTCAAAACTGTATGGAGCGCAATAAAGCAGGTATTTGCCAACGTCAAAACCTGGTTCAGGGATGTATTCCAGGGTGCAAAAGATGCGGTTGTAAACGTATTT
>JBJEWN010000404.1:0-1915 GCA_051885075.1 Bullifex sp. | reverse complement strand
AAGGTTTACATCCTCCTTTAAAAGTCTCAGTGGCTCACCCGGTCTGAGCCCAAGGCAGAACATCATTCGAAAGAGAACGGGGAACAGAAGTTCACTGTGCCTCCTTATCCCTCCCGTCATGGGAACGTAACTGTCAATCGCATTGAAAAGTCTTTTCAATTCTTCCTTGTTCAGAGGTCTTGCTTCAAAGCGTGTACCATTTATGTTGTATTCATCTCCTGGTATAAAGTATCCCCAGTTATTAAATGAAATGTATTTGCACAGATGCCTTAGTGAACCGATGAAAATTACCTGGGTATTTGCGGTGTATCCCTTAAGTTTCAGCCATTGATCCAATATCTCTTTTGTAACGCATTTCTCATCGGGGTACTGGGACTCACAGAACTTTATAAAGGGGGAAAGCATATTCCGAGTAGAATTTCCGTCATATCCCAGAGAAACACGTACTGCTATCATCTCATCCATCCTGTCTCTTAAAACACTCATTCAGGCTTCCTCCTTTTTCATATAGTGTCCGGCACTTATCGGTATCAGACTGAAGTCGTATGTGAGGAACGAGACTTTATCTCTGTTATACGTAAGATATGGCTTGTCTTCATCGATGTTTCTGTGCCCAAGCATCTGCGATATAGTCTCCAGAGGAACCCCTGCATTTGACATTTCCGTGGCGTATGCTCTTCGCAGGCTGTGAAAACCTCTTCCGCATTTTTTTTGAACTTCCGAATCTTTAAGTATTTTATTAAATCTTTTGAATGAGTTTTTTCTCAGAGGCCCATAAGGGATTCTTTCCGAAACGAACACTGAACTTGAGTTACATTCAGGGCGCTCCTTCAGTATGTAATCAGCAACTGCATTCAATGTTTTCCCGGACAGGGGAAGAACTACAGGCTTTCCTGTCTTCTTCTGTATGATGCTGAGCGTGCTGTTTTTCCAATCGATATCATTAAGTCTTAAGTTTAAGATATCACATCCCCTAAGTCCTGCATCGTAAGCCATAAGAATCATCGCACGATCCCGAAGCTTGTATTTTTCTGAGTTCTCAACGGTATTGAGAATGGAATTCATCTCTTCCACTGTAAAAGGGTTGATGATTCTCTCCCTGTGTCCTTTCATCTTCAGTATTGACAGGTCTTTTTCGAGTTTTGCTATGCCATGTACCTTAAGATATGCAGCTGTCATCTTCACCACACGGACAGGTCTGTATATAGTGTACTTCACTGTCCTTGGTATTTCTTTGGTGATGAATTCTATCAGCAGCTCATCAGTAATCTGCTCAGCTGTAAGGCCTTTCTGTTCAATAAACCAAAAGAGCCGTCTGAACAAATGATCCAGCTCATGGTATGTTGAATCAGAAAGATTATTCTCTTTGACTATGTCATCAACTATTTCCTGATGATGCTCGTTTATTGTGTATCGTTTCTTTTTACTAGGTTTGTATGAAAAGTCGAACACTCCCTTCCCGGCAAAGGTAACCATTATCCTGACGACCCTTTCGGTAAACCTTACATATCCTTTGCTGTAATTCTTCTGCTCATCGTTCTTCATGTTATCCATGAATTGCATGATGATGCCTGGATCATATTCGTCGTAGCCCCGTAAAGAAAAGTAACGACCGATTTTTCCGATTACAGCTCCATATCCTTCAAGAGTCTCTTTGCTGTTTACATGATCTTTAATCCTGTCCATAAGCTCTTTGGACAGGACATTCATTTTGATTCCATTCTTCATGATGGTATCCTCCTTTTTTTCATAAAGGATACCTTATGGATGACATCAATTTAATGCCGAGCTTTTCCGGATGAATTCATTATGCTGAAATGGATTCCTGTTCTGACTCGGCATTAACAAAAACTCGGCATTTGGGCAATAGAAGTGACGTTCAAAACACTGAAAAGTCACCTCAGATTACAGAAGT
>JBJEWN010000403.1:0-7635 GCA_051885075.1 Bullifex sp. | reverse complement strand
TTCCCTCGAGGAATTCAATGCAGTTGTGGCAACCGACCTCGGCGGTACATTCAACATGATCAAGGAAGTACTTCCCTACATGCTTAAGAATCAGAAGGGTTCGATCATCAACATCGGTTCAATGGCCAGTGCAGGCGGTGACCTCGGCACCATTGCATATGCAAGTGCAAAGGCCGGTGTCGACAAGATGACTGAGTATGTTGCATGTATGTACGGTCCCAGCGGAATCCGCTGTAACTGCGTACGCCCGGGTCTTATCGTAACACCGCAGAATGCCGCACGCGTTCCCGATGCACTGAAGAACATCTTCATGTCCAACATTCTCGGAAAGCGCTATGGAAATCCTGAGGATATCGGACACCTCTGCGTTTACCTTGCAAGCGATGAAGCTGAGTACATGAACGGTCAGATCCTTACATGTGATGGCGGTCTCAACACCCACACACCGACGGTTGCCCAGTTCAGGCAGATGGCCGGACGCACCTGGTAAAACTGATTCATATCAGTCAATGACCCTCTTTCCTCAGATGGAAGAGGGTCATGTTTTTTGCATCACCATGATTTTCCATGCATGGCCGGAAAAGAGGGGCAGTGCATGATCTATACAGTTTACCCTTCTGACCAGAAGATCATGAGGAAAACACCATCAGCACTGAACCTTTGACAGCACGATGGCAGTCTCCTCATGGGATGATCCCCTGTAGAAATCAAAAACCCTTGCCTTTACAGGTCTGTAGCGGGTGAATGACGGGATGTCCCTTGCAAGAGTCACGCTGTCACAGGAAACATAGATGATGGTTTCCGGGTCAAAGGATTCAATGAGGGCAGGAACTCCCTTATCAAGTCCGGTACGCGGCGGATCAACGATGACTGTATCAACATGAGTCCTGGTCCTGGAAGCAAAGGCATAAACATCATCCGTGTATGATGAGGCTGAAGGAGCGTTCTTTGCTGATAGCCGGAGACACTCCTTCTGACGCTCAACGGCAGTGACTCTCTTACCGCTTCCTTCAAACAGGGCTGAGAAAGTTCCCACCCCGCTGTAAAGATCCATGATTTCATTTCCCGTAACGTTTTCACGGACGAAGGAAAAAAGTTCGGGAAGAACCGTCGGGTTTGACTGGAAGAATACTCCTGCAGTTACATGGTAAGGCACACCGTCAACGGTTCTGACAACTTCCTCACTTTCCGCTGACAGCCTGTCATCTCCGTTGAAAAACTGCAGTTCGACAAGTCCTGTCTTTCTGTTAACCCCCTTGCTGAACATCATGCCGCGGCAGCGTTTCAGCGCTTCGCCAGATCTGAAGACCTCATCATCAAGCCTTTCTTCCAGAAGCGGACATGATCTGATTTCCACTATTTCATTGCTGTTCTTCTTCAGAAAGCCCGCCTTTCTGTCCTTCATGGAATAGTGTACGCGGACCCGGGCACGGTACCTTGCCTCATCAGTATATGCAGGAGTATCAAAAGGAGGAAGATGCTCAAGTTTCGAAATTCTCCTCAGGTTGTCCTTCACGATTTCTTCCTTCAGGCATGCGCTGTCCTTTGCAGAGACAAAGTCGAAGTCACAGCCGCCGCATACCGAACTGTAAGGACATGAAGGCACACGTCTCATCAGGGATGGCTCTGCGATCTCATGGGACAGGGAGAAAAGGCTTCCTCTTTTTTCAGTAAGCCTTTCGGTATATACACTCTCCCCGGGGAGCACTCCGGGGAGAAACACTGTACGACCGTCCTCATCATGAGCAATGGCGACGGCACCTGTTGTCAGTTTCTCAGCCTTCAGCAGCAATATGTTCCAAGCCTCTCAATAAGTGATGCGATGAAGTCCATGCCGCTCTGCCAGAATGCTTCATCCTCAATGTCACAGCCTGCGGCAAGCGCAACTTCATTTGCACCGGCACATCCGGTCAGCCGTAGGAGCTCACGGTATCTGTCAGGAAAGTCAGGAATCCTGTCTGACTGGGCATAGAGACCAAGGGCAAAGAGCTGTCCGAAGGCATAGGGATAGTTGTAGAAGCTGAAACCCGATGAATAGTAGTGTCCCTTTGCTTCCCACATCCTCTCATGCTTATCCTCAACTACATCGCCGTATGAGTCTTCCTGAGCTTTCTTCATGAGCGCAGTGAACTCATCAGGGGTAAGTTCTCCGTCCTTTCTCTTCTCGAAAGTACTTCTTTCAAAGTAGAAACGGGACAGGATATCAACACAGACCTGAGCTGCGGAGCCCACATAGCTTTCAATGATGGGAAGGGCTTCCTCATCGGTGGAATTCTTCAGGATTGCATTGAAAACGATCGTTTCGGCAAAGATGGAAGCGGTTTCGGCAACAGTCATCGGATAGTCTGCAAGCATGGCCGGGGACTGCATGACGACGGAGTCGTGGTATGCATGACCAAGCTCATGGGCAAGGGTTGAAACCGAATCAAAGGAACCGTCAAAGTTGGAAAGGATCCTGCTCTGCTTAACCTTGAACATCGATGTATCGTAGGCTCCTCCTACCTTACCCTTTCTGGGCTCCGCATCGATCCAGTTGTTTTCAAAGGCATTTTCCGCAAACTCACCCATCCGGGGATCGAAGGAAGCATAACATCTGACTATGATTTCCTTTGCTTCCTCAAAAGTGTATTGCTTGGTGCTCTTTCCAACCGGTGCGAAAAGATCATACCAGGCCAGTTTTTCCACTCCCAGCAGCTTTGCCTTGTAACCGAAGTACTTTCTGAACATGGGAAGGTTCTTTTCCAGTGTACTGATAAGCGCTTCGAGCGCTTTCACCGATATCCTTGCCTGATATGCGGAGTGTTCCAGGGGAGATGCCCAGCCCCTTCTCTTCTCAAGAGTCAGAACAGTACCCTTTATGCTGTTGAGACATGCAGCAAAAGCTGCCTCATGCTCAGCCCAGACCTTCTTTTCCTTCTCATAGGAAGACTTTCTGATATTCCTGTCCGGATTCGTCGCATCATTCCTGAGCTGGATTACCGTTTTCCCGTCAGATCCGATGGTTGAGGAAACGGCATCGTAGAGTCGCTCGAATGCACCGACCCCGCTGCGGGCAAGGTCACTTGCAAGGTCTTCCTCAGCAAGGCTCATCATGTGTGCACTGTCATTGAGATATCTTTCAAGGATATAGGAATAATCCTTAAGGCGGGGATCCGTGAATTCGTCCTTATATGAAGCGATTGAACTGGTAAGCAGGTTGTCCATCCCGATGAACTTCAGCCCGGCATCCTCAACCTGTCCGACGGCCTTGATGTAAGCACCGTTGGATGTGTCGGTGGAAAGGATCGCATTGGAATATGCGCTGAGTGTCCAGTAAATTGTCATTACCTCGTTGTACCCCATGATTATCTCATAAAGGGGCTTATGGGCCTTTATGGCGTCACATACGGATGAACAGAGAACAGTGACCTTCTCAAGGTCAGTGATGAAATCGGGAGTGTCCACTCCCCTGTATATGGGAGTAAGATCCCAGTGCGGTAAATTTTTGTTGTCCATGCAAACGATTATACCCTACGGGTGTGATTATGCAAGAGATGAGCCGGTTAAGGTTATGACGCTGTCATGGCCCATCTCCAGTGCCGCTTTTTCCGAATGGGTGATCAGTATGACGGTTTTTCCCTGTGTATGTTTTTTTATCACGTCAATGACGCTTTTTTCCGTATCTTCGTCAAGTCCCGTGAAAGGTTCATCAAGTAAAAGCACATCGAAAGGTGCCATAAGGGCACGTGCGATGGCACACCTTCTCCTCATTCCGCCAGAAAACTCCCTGACGCACTGCCCCTCAGGAAGTCCGAGAAGCGAAAGCATTCCGGAAATTTCAGCGTCGCTCTTTTTCGAAACCAGCCTTATGTTTTCCTCAGCCGTGAACGATTCGATCAGCCTGTCCTCCTGGAAGACCGCAGACAGCCTTCCGGGAAGACTGACGCTCTCACCTTCATTCGGCTCAAGGCCCATCAGAATACGGGATAATGTGGTCTTGCCGGCACCTGACGGTCCTGAGATGAGGGTGGTCTTTCCTTCCGCTATTTCAATGTTAACATGGTCGAGAACTGTCTTATCCCCGTAATGCTTCGTTATGATCATGCTATGTGGTACCTCACTGCAAGCCTTTTCACAAGGTATGAAAAGAGTTTCTCGAAGAGGACGGACACTGTTATTATGGTCACTGTCAGAGCGAACACGTCCTGAGAGGCAAGGTATGTCTTCGCTTCATACAGACGCTCACCAAGGCTTCCGTCGGGAAGACATATGACTTCCGCGGCCACCCCGCTCTTCCAGGCTAGCCCCATTGCAGTGACGGAGGAAGAGATGAAGTGGGGAAGCACTGCAGGAAGATACACGGCCCTCACCCTCTTCATGAAGGGCACCCTGAACACTGAGCACATTTCAGTAAGCTTTTCATCCACGCTGTCAAAACCGGACAGAAGGGATGCATACATGATCGGAAAGACCATCATGAACGAAACTGCAACGGAAAGAGTCCCTGAAGAAACCCAGATAAGCACCACTATGACTATCGAGGCAACCGGAGTTGCCTTCAGGAACGATACCAGAGGTTTCATGATAATCCTCATGAAGTCAAAGCGGCTTGAAAGCACGGCAGAGACTATGGCAAGACATACTCCCAGGGCAAAGCCTGAGAGTATTCTCAATGCGGAAAAAAGTATCGAAGCGTAAAAGTCCTTTTCCCTTACAAGTTCCGTAAGCCTGATGACGACCCTGACAGGGGAAACGAGGAGGATTTCCTCCCCAACCGCCATGGCAAGAGCCTGCCAGACGAGAAGCCAGAAAAGGACTGCTCCCGCATTTATCAGGCGTCTGTCAGTAGTAGAAATCTTCACCGGGAAGAGTACCGCCCACACTCTTTGCATTTGCATTGAAAAGGACTTCAAGATAACCTGAGAGACGCTCTTTCATCTCATCACCCGTAATGCATACTATGTTGCAGAACGGAAGTGCCTTTTCGGCCACTGCCGCAGTGACGATTCCGAGAGCATCGATCATTACGGAACTTTCGCTCACGTTTTCATTAACCCAGGCAGTGCTCGATGCATAATCCTCAAGGAACTTATCAACGGCTTTGCCTTCCTTTTCGACAAACTCGGTTCGGGCAACGACGACACCGGTGAGCAGTGCACTTTCAGGAGAAACCTTATCCCACTCCTCATTGAGGTCCAGTGCGATCCTGATCGATGGATTCTTCATGATGGCCGTGGTGGCAAACGGCTGCGGAAGAAGCGCGACCGCATCGGGGTCATTCAGAAGTGCCGCTACGCATTCGGCATGCTCGCTCTTCCACTCTATCGGAAGATCGGACAGGCCGTTACGCTCCAGGATGAAGGACAGCGCATACTCCGGTGTCGATCCCTTACCGGATGAGTATATCGTTCTGCCCTTCAGGTCCTCGATGGAAGAGACGCTGTTTCCGTTTTCACAGATGTAAAGAACACCCAGTGTATTGACGGCAAGCACTTTTATCTTTCCCTTTGTATTGTTGTAAATCACTGCGGCCAGGTTTGCGGGAAGCGCCGCGATGTCCACTTCCCCTTTGACGAGCATCGGCGTTATCTCGGTGGGAGCTCCCACGATGGTGAACTCATAGCTGTTTCCGTTAACGGCTCCTTCACTGCCATCCTCCATAAGCTTCACCATACCCATTGCCGTGGGTCCCTTCAGGGCTGCAACCCTGACGGTGACGGGGTTCAGCACGGAGTAATCGGCATCTTCCTTAGTACCCATTGCGAAAAGTGATGCGGCAAGTGTGAGCAGCAGTGCTGCACTCAGTAGTTTTTTCATATTGTTTCAGGCCTCCTTCAGCCTTTCACTGTCAATGACAGTTATTTTCCTTCCTTCAGTGCGTATGAGTCCCTCATCCTCCAGCTTTTTCAGCTCGCTGAACAGCGCGCTCCTCCCGATCGCGAGATAGGAAGCCAGCTGGCTGCGGGGAACCGTATCAGCCTTTCCTTCAAGAATTGCCCTTTTCACCCTCTCGGCAGCCGGGAGCGTAAGCAGTGCGATCCTTTCAAGCAGGAATCCAAGTTTTGAGTTAAGGGCGCTGCAGTAGATCACCATGGCTTCCTCCGAGGCAAGAAGTCTCTTTCTCACATCTTCCTTAGGGACGAAAAGAAGGACGCTATCGGCAGTGCATGAAAGCTTTGTCTTCAGTTTCTCACCGGAAAAAAGGTTTGAAATCCCATAGACATCACCTGAAGAAAGCACATTGAGCAGCACTCCGCTTTCAGACCGCACCTCCACACATCCTTCCTTTATGAATACGGCGGAAGAGGATGCTCCGCAATCATCAATCCTGTGTCCGCGGCGGGCACGCAGAGTGACCGACACATCATCAAGTGATAGCATGTCATAGAGCCCATACAGATTCATGACAAGAATATATAACGATAAAAACCTTATTTCAAGAGATTATTTCGGTCCGATTGTGGACTTTTTACCATATTGCCATACATATTGCGGTATTCCCTCGGGCTCATGCCATAGTATTTCCCGAAGGCATATGAGAAGGCAGACACCCGGGAATAGCCCAGAAGAGCGGAAATGCGGTCAACACTCTGAACAGAGTTGACAAGCATGACTTTTGCCTGCTGCATCCTGATGTCCTGAACCATCTCTCCCGGTGTTTTCGAATAAAGGTCAATACAGATTCTGGTCACATGGCTCTTTGAATACCCCGTTGCTTCAGAGATATCATCAAGTGTCCAGCCTGCGGAAAGGGAGGAAGCGACACGGGTCCAGAGCATGCTGAACTCCTGCCTGTGGCGCTGAAGCACGCTGCTTTCATTCATGCCGAGAGACCTCTTCAGGCTTACAAGGAAAAGTTCTTCATACAGTTCCATGGCCATGTCGCTGTGAATGTCCTGGTAAAGCTCCTCACGGAATAGTCCCATGACCCTTTCCCTGAGATCATTTCCGTTGGTGAAATTCCGGACTTCGTAATCATCAATGTCGGGACAGACGTCAGTGTCTTCCCAGAACGTTATCCACAGCATTTCCCAAATTCTGCCTTCAGGGGTTTCCTCATAGTGCCCCTGGCCTGAAGGGGATGAAATGAATACATCACCTTCCCCCACATTCAGTTCTGTACCGTCATCCATGATAATCCTTCCATGCCCCGAAAGGGTATAGACAACCGCATGGAACCCCCGCTGAGGAGTCCTCCAAAGCCAGAAATCATCAGCCAGCATACCGTATCCGCCCTGCTTCACACGGGCGGAAAAAAACGGTTTCGCCTCAATGACCTTGGAAGACATATGTATGTTCTTTTCAGCCCCGCGTGGCTCATGAACTGTTTCCCTGGTAAACCGCATGAATGAATGATATCACATAAATGAGAATATTTCGAAACTTTTTTGGGAATATCAATGGTAGTTCCCCCCTGACTTATCCGTCTATATTCAGGGGTAACAGGAGAGAATTTTATGGCAGAATTTCCATATGACCCCTGGCAGAAATGCCAGACAAGATCGGGCCTTGCGGCTGATCTTGTGATATCGGCACTCCAGAAGGAGATCAGGAGAAACCATCCCGAAAATGCGGCAACCCTTGCCTATGAGATGCTAATCACAAGCGAGGACATGGAGGAATACCTCTGGTTCAGGCTGAAGACGATCAGCGTTG
>JBJEWN010000402.1:0-7642 GCA_051885075.1 Bullifex sp. | reverse complement strand
TGACGACGCACTCTTCTGGATAGCCCGTGAAGGTAACGGTTCAATGAGGGATGCATACACCCTTTTTGACCAGGTTGCAGCATTCTCACAGGACCACATCACCCTTGATAAGATAAAAAACAAGCTGGGACTTGTAGGCAGTGACCAGATCGCCAGGATTGTGGAATCGGCAGTGACGGGAAACAGTGCCGGGGCACTCAGGGAATTTGCTTCCATCCTTTCCAAAGGTATATCAGTCGAGCAGTGTCTCAGGGATCTGACATCCTTCTTCCGCGCAGTTCTTTTCATTAAGCAGGGCATTACCGATGAGGAACTGCTTAACATGAGGACGGAAGAGATACCTGACAGTGTGCTTTCCCTGCTGTCCCAGGCTCAGGCGGAAGCTGCTTTAAGGTCTCTTCTCCAGCTTTACAGGGAGATAAGATACTCAATATCACCAAAATACGAAGCTGAGCTGTTCATCTCAAGACTTTCAGGTCTTCCATTCCTCACCTCTCCCGAAGAGCTTGTGAAGAAACTTGAGGAAATGAAGAAGGATGTCATGGCCGGGAAGGTCACAGTGGTTAAGGAAAAGACTTTATCGGTTGTAACCACCGCGGCACAGCCTGCCGTTTCCACACCGGTGAATGATGAAAAGAATGAAGTTCACAGTGAGCCTGTAACAGAAACCGCACCGGAGCCTGTCAGGGAACTTTCTCCGGAACCCATTAAGACAGCCGAACCTGAACCTGTGAAGAAGGAAAAGAGAACTCCTTCCCTTACAGACATAAAGAAACTTGCCGCATCAGGGGAAATAGATCATGTATTCGGCCTTCAGAATGCTCTTGACAATGTCAACAGCGTAACGCTGGCCGAGGACGGTACGCTGGAACTGAGGACGAACTCACTGCTTCCGGCAAAAACCATCAGGTCCAATTCGAAGCTCATAAGGGAACTCCTTGAAAAGGAAACAGGCTTTGACGGTGCGATAAACAGTTTTGCTGCGGAAAAACCAAAGGAGAGGGTTAACCCTGTTCTGGAGAAGCTTGCAACCAGCTTCAGGGGTACGGTAATCAGCGAGCAGGAGGATGAATTATGACGATCGACGAAAACACATTCAGAAACATGTTCAGCAATTTCTCGGAAATAGAGAAGAATGCCAGGGAATATGAAAAACAGATAAGTGAGATAACGGCTACGGGAACTGCGGGAGCTGGTCTTGTAAATGTAACGATAAACGGTAAAGGCAGGGTAACATCAGTTCAGATATCAGACCAGATTTATTCAATCGGAGATGTCCATACCGTCGAGGTGCTTATTGCCGCAGCCTTCAATGATGCCGCTGACAAGGCAGAGAAGGAAAAGCTGTCAATGGCTGCAGACATAACGAAGTATTTCAGATGAACGCACTAGAAAATCTTATTAAGCAGCTCTCACGCCTTCCCGGTGTGGGAGCCAAAAGCGCTGCAAGGATGGCATATCATCTCTTAAAATGTGATGAAAGCTACAATGAAAAACTTTCAGATGCCATCGGTACCATAAAAGAGAAGATTCATAAGTGTTCTGTATGCGGCTCCTACACAGAGACCGATCCCTGTGAACTGTGCTCCGACCCCAAAAGGGATCATACACTGCTGTGCATCGTCGAACAGCCACAGGATGTCATGACGATTCAGAACAGCGGTATATACAACGGCATGTATCATGTGCTCGGAGGAGCCATCGACCCGCTTAACGGAGTGGGACCTGAGGATCTTTCCTTCCGTGAACTTAAGGAAAGAATCAGTACGGGATCTTTTTCCGAGGTCATCATTGCTACAAATCCGACTGAAGAGGGAGACACTACCGCACTGTACGTAAGGCACATCCTTCAGGACACGGGCATAACCGTATCACGTCTGGCTGCAGGCCTCCCCATCGGAGGTGATCTGGAATATGCGGACAGACTGACACTTGCACGCTCGATCAAGGGCAGGGTCAGTTTCTGAAGTACGCATCATAGAAGCAGAAACCGTTGTTTTCCTTCACTCCTTCAAGCTCTTTTCTCCAGAGATATCCGCTGTTGTAGTGGCCTGCCACTATGACAGGCAGGTACTCTGAAGAGTACTCCTGTATTTCATTCCAGATTTCTGATGCATGAGCGGTATCCTCACTTGCGGAGAAAGCTGAAAGCAATGACTGAAGGTGTTCATCATCGCTCCAGCCTGCATAGGACGGATCAAGGAAAAGCTTGAGGGACGGAAGCGGGACGGCTGTCATTGCCGTGATGCATAAATCGTATTTATCTTCCTGGCTTCTCCAGGCCATCATCGTTGACCAGTCAGTGACCAGAAGTTCCACATTCATACCTGCCTTCTCCAGCTCGCTTTTTATGAAAAGCGCTGATTTATCCATATTGGACAGATTGCTTGTAAGTATCGTGAAGGTTTCACCGTCATAGCCGCCTTCTGAAAGAATCCTGCGTGCCTCTTCTTTGTCATTCAGGCCGTAAGGCATTTCGATGTTCGGCCAGAGGCTCTGCCACGACTCCATGTAACCATGATTCAGGGTAAACCCCTCTTCACCGTAACATGCCTTCATCACACCTTCGAGATCGAGAGCTGTATTGACTGCCCTTCTTATGTACTGATTCTTACCAAGCGGTCCCCTTTTATTGAACAGGAGGACAAATGACCCTGCTTCATCACCCAGGGAAAGCACCACATCATCGTTTTTCCTGAGACGGGAGAAATCACTGCTCATCACGTCATTCATGAAATCATACTTACCTGTTTCACAGCCCAGGGTTCTCACCGTGCTGTCAGGAACGAAGTGATAGACGAGTTTTTTTACTTCAGCCCTTCTGTTCCCATTGTAGCCTTCATACTTTTCAAGGGTGACGGCCACTCCGGTCTCGTAACTTACGAACCGGTAGGGACCGGTTCCGATATAGGATTTAAGAAAACCGTTCTCATCGGTGTTCTCGATCGACTCACGGGCAATTATGACAGCGGCATAGGGACTTTCAGCCATCATCTGGTCAAGGAAGATGACCGGATGGTCAAATGTTATTGAGACAGTATCACCATCTGATGCAAAGCGGGAGGATCCGCACATTTTCCCGACTGCAGTATAGTTATCCATCCAGCGGTTAAGGGAAAGCGCAACGTCATCACTGTCCATTTCCCTTCCGTTATGGAATGTCACGCCTTTTCTCACCGTAAAAACCCACCTTCGTCCCCCATCAAGCATTTCATAGCTTTCTGCCAGCAGAGGGTATGGTTTTCCGTCATCACCACGGTCAATGAAGCGTTCAAGGGTATTGCCGCAAAGAATGTAGCGTATGACCTGAGATGAATTCTTATGAACATCCAGGGTAGGCATCTCCTGCGAGAGTGCAATGTTTATCGTATCCTTTACCGGTTGTTCCTTAGTGCATGCGGTAAGCATGACTGCAAATGAAAGTAATAATAATAGTTTTCTCATCACAATCGATAGTAGAAGAAAAGAAGAATGGCTACAAGAGACACAGGAAGCCCTGCCATACGGCAGGGCTTCCTGGTGTACTGTGTCCTGAAAACTTACTGGGGCTGCTTGCCGATGTAAGCGAGGATACCGCCGTCAACATAGAGAATGTGACCGTTGACGAAGTTGGAAGCATCACTTGCGAGGAAGACTGCAGGTCCCTGGAGATCCTCAGGATTGCCCCAGCGTGCTGCGGGAGTCTTTGCAATGATGAACTGATCGAACGGATGGCGTGAACCGTCGGGCTGAACCTCTCTGAGAGGAGCTGTCTGCGGTGTTGCGATGTATCCGGGTCCGATACCGTTGCACTGAATGTTGTACTCACCGTACTCGGAAGCGATGTTCTTTGTGAGCATCTTGAGACCGCCCTTGGCTGCAGCGTAAGCACTGACTGTCTCACGTCCGAGTTCACTCATCATTGAACAGATGTTGATGATCTTTCCGTGACCGTTTTCGATCATGGAAGGAATGACTGCCTTTGCACAGATGAACGGAGCGTTGAGGTCAACATCGATGACCTGTCTGAACTCTGAAGCCTTCATGTCACACATCGGGATTCTCTTGATGATACCTGCGTTGTTGACGAGGATATCGACCTTACCGAACTCCTTAAGGATCTCCGCGACGGTTGCATTTACCTGATCCTCGTTAGTGACATCACATACATAACCCTTGGCATCAATTCCTGCATCGGCATATGCCTTCAGTCCCTTATCGACAAATTCCTGCTTGATATCGTTGAAAACGACTTTTGCACCTGCAGCGGCAAATGCTGATGCAATGGCAAATCCGATACCGTAAGAGGCGCCTGTTACCCATGCAACCTTGCCCTCTAATGAGAAATCCTTCATGTTCATAGTATTTATCCTCCGAAAAGATCGTTATGATCCTGTTATATGTAAAGTATAAGAGGGTTTTTCCCAACTTTCAAGTGTAAAACTGAAACATTGTTTCAGTTTATGCAGAACATGCCCCTGTCATGGGGCATGCTGAGTGAAAATCAGAGCTTGTCGATCAGCATTGAACACTTTCCTGACGGAATCGGAAGTGTTTTCTTCTTGTTCTCATCCAGGATCATGATCGTGAAGTAGTAGAGCTTCTCGCTCTCCAGCCTGATTTCCCATCCTCTCGTGTTCTTGTTGGAAAGGATCGTGATGTTGTTCCTTTTAAGGGAGAGTTTCTCTATACCCATGGATTCAAGGGATGTCATCGTCCAGTCAACGGTCTTTCTGGGAAGTGATATTTCAAGTCCTATGATGTTCTCTATCATCAGTGTTATCGTAACCAGTGAAAGCATGGCAAGATAATGCCTGCGGTTTACGAACGACCCATCTGAAGAAACGGAAGCTCCTTCCCTGTTGGGTTTGTAGGACTCCCATACATCACCGACTACCTCCCCGTCCGGATGAAGCGTGTCAAGAATGAAGTACATGTGCCTGATCGCACACTCACGGGCAAAGATGAATGAATCGTATTTTCCAAGCCCTTTGATGACCATGTATGTAAAGAAGGGAACCACACCACCCCTGTAGCCGTCTCCGTCCTCGCTGAAACAGGGATTGGAAACGGGAACGCATGGGAACGGATTGTCGGTACCGAACTCAGCAGGATCCTTAAGTTTTTCGATCATGTAGTCTGCATACTCATCGTTGGGAATCTCGGCAAGCAGGGTCCAGTACGCACCGATGTGTTTGTTCCTTACGATTTTCTCATTCTCATCGATGTCATAGTAAAAGTGATCTTCAGGATCCCACATCATGCTGTTTATGCGTGTCTTGAGCGAGAAATAAATTCTCTTGTACCTGAAGCTCAGCTCCTTGTCATTGAGAATGTCACCGATATTGGACATGTACAGGGCCGCAAGTGCCATCATGGCATTGAAGTCTATTGTGTAATATGCATTCTGTCTGGGCACGTTTCCAAGTCTGCATGCACTGAATGGCACATGGAAGAGTCCGTTCGGGCACTGATATTCAGAGACCAGGAATCCGAAATACTTCTCAAGATACGGAACGACTTCCTTCAGTCTCTTCTTGTTTCCGATCTTGTGATAAAAAAGGTATTCCACATAAGGAAGAAGAGGAGGACACGCACCTTTCGGGTTATCTTCTGACACAATAGGCTCATATGTCTTCGAGCTGTAGCGTTCATGGATCCTTCCGTCTTCCTTCTGCATCCGGTAGAAGAAATCCATCAGGGAATAAGCATCAAAATTCTGATTGCTGTATGAAAGGGATATCGAGGTAAGACAGGTGTCAAAAAGGTCAATCACCTCACTGTCAGAGCCTACGAAATAACCATTTGCGAACTGACCGTCATCAGTCTTCTGAATCCAGTTCTCCTCGATCCAGACCCATGTACGGTCATACATGTCTACAAAATCCTGATCATAAAAATGTACGCAGGGGACTAAATCCTTAACCACTGTTTCTCCCGGCTTTTCCTCGAAAAAGCGTCTTTTTTTGCCTAAAAACTCAGCCTAAAGAATAAACCATCCCCAACCTGAAGTCAACAAAAATTTTAACAGGGATATTTTCTGTAATATAATGGAGTTAACATGGACATGATGATTTATTTCACGGCTACTCCGGCGGCACAGAAAAGTCTCAGTCCGTTTTCTATGAGTTCGATGCGGCAGTAGTCGGCATCGCGGGAAATTTCCTCACCGTCCACATGAATCTTCATTTCAGGTCTCATGGTCCTGATTATCACATGTTCAGAAGCCCTTTTCATGGTCATGACTGATGTCTTCAGCTGGGTTCCTGAAAAGAACCTGAGTGCCACGGTGGTTATCTTAAGTCTCTTAAGTGGCCTGTTCGCATACACCACATCCAGCAGTCCGTCATTCATCACGGCCTCAGGGCCCATTATGAATGCAGCACCCATTCTCCTGCCGTTGCATACCGACACCTGCTGGGTCTTAAGATTAATATCACTCCCGTCAACCGTCAGTGTCATGTCATAAGGCCTTGGCAGGAAGCAGAAGCTGTGCAGGAAGGCAAGAAGGTAGCTGGCAAATCCGTTGACGTTACGGTATGATGATGCCCTGAAATTAACCTCAGGTTCGAAGCCGAAGCCTGCTCCATTGAGAAAATACCTTCCTTCCAGTGCATTTCCCCCGTACAGCAGTCCCACGTCTATAGGACGTGCCGCAGTTGTGAGAATGAGATCAACAGCCTTATCAAGGTCAGCCGGTATTCCTGCGGAATATGCAAAATCATTTCCCCTTCCGATGGGAAGTATGCCGAAGGCAACCTTCTTTCCCGAAAGCATTATTCCGTTTGCCACTTCATTGACGGTCCCGTCCCCGCCTGCGGCAACGATTATGTCGTATCCGGCCTCCGCACCCTGGCTGGCCAGCAGGATGGCCTGCCTTCTCTGACCCGTCATCACAAGGTCTATGTTCTGCTTCCTTCTGGCAAAAGCTTCCTTTATTCTGTCTGTCTTCCGGACTGCCTGACCCTTCGAGGCATGACCGTTCATTATGCAGAGTATGTTAGAGGTTTTTTTCATGGGTGATATATTAACGCGTACATTTTTCCCATGCAACAAATGATGTATTGCAAATCTGAAGATTATCATCAATGATGGACGGATGGACACAAAACGTGATTTCTTCAGAAAGCTCTTTGCCATAGCACTTCCCATAATGCTCCAGAACCTGCTCTCCTCATCCCTTTCCTTCATTGATACCCTGATGATAGGACAGCTCGGCGCTGATCAGATAGCGGCGGTGGGAATTGCGAACCAGATATTCTTCCTGGTGAACCTGTTCATATTCGGAATCGCATCGGGTGCATCCATATTCTTTTCCCAGTATCATGGTGCGGGACGTCATGATGAGATGGAAAAAGTGATGGGGCTTGCACTGACGGTTTCACTGACGGTATCGGCACTCTTTGCCGCAGTATCATTCTTTTGTCCGGAACTTACCGTAAGGCTCTTCACCGATGATCCTTTCGTCACTGAAATAAGCTCCTCATATCAGGAATGGGTTGCGGTAAGCTACATATTCTTCGCAGTCTCCTTCGTGCATTCGATAGCCTTAAGATCAATCGGATCAGCAGGCATTCCGCTCATCGCTTCAGTTATTTCAATGACGATGAACATGGCCGGAAACTGGCTGCTGATTTTCGGTATAGGCCCTTTTCCCGAGCTT
>JBJEWN010000401.1:0-1928 GCA_051885075.1 Bullifex sp. | reverse complement strand
CCTGATTTCCATGGCTGTCACAGCCTTTGAATACTCAGGCGTGCACACTTTACCCCTCTTTTGAAGAAAGAGCCTGTCAATGTCACACCACAGCGTCATTGAATCAAGCAGTGTTCCGTCCAGATCCAAAATGCATCCCTTTATCATCACTCCTGTCCCTGAGCCTTTACAAGCGCGGCATACAGACCGTCTTTTGCGATCAGCTCCACATGACTTCCTTCCTCTGCGATTCCACCTGCCTGAACAACGAATATGCGGTCACTGTTCCTGATCGTGGAAAGCCTGTGGGCAACGACGAAGGTGGTCCTGCCCTCCATCAGTACACCGATACCGTGCTGTACCATGAGCTCCGTATGTGTATCGACATTGCTGGTGGCCTCATCGAGTATCAGAATTGCCGGATCGGAGAGCAGCGTGCGTGCAAGCGCAACAAGCTGTCTCTGTCCCTGTGAGAGCGTGAGTATTCCTGTATCAGTGTCATAACCGTCCTTAAGACGCATGATGAAATCGTGGGCACCTACAAGGGTGCATGCCCTTATCATCTCCTCATCCGTTGCATTTTCATTTCCGTAAAGTATGTTGTCACGTATTGAACCGCTGAAAAGGAAGCTTTCCTGAGTCATCACTCCGACACTCTTCCTGAGGGATGAAAAGGTAACGTGTGAAATGTCATGTCCGTCAATGAGCACCCTGCCCTTCACTGGGTCATAGAACCTGGAAATAAGGTTTATGACCGTGGTCTTACCTGCGCCTGTGGGTCCGACCAGTGCGATCTTCTCACCCGGGTGGGATGTGAAACTCACATCCTCCAGAACCATTTTCTCAGGTTCATCGGGGTAAGCGAACGAAACATGATCAAATGTAACTTCACCCTTGACAGGAGGAAGTTCCTCTGCAGATGCACACTCCTTCAGCGTTGACTCCTCATCAAGGATCTCAAAGACACGGCTTGCTCCGGAGAGGTTGTTGGTCAGCTGATTGTACATATTGGAAAGTGTTCTTACCGGCTGCCAGAATAGGGAAAGATACGTCATGAACGCAATGATCTCCCCTACCCTGGATGCATCCGTTCTGAGGACATATACCGCAGAGAGGAACATCATTAAGTACCCCACCCCGATCGAAACATCTATGACGATCCCTATGGTATCTCCAAGCCTGACGGCCTTAATCCAGTGGTGTCTGATGTCATCATTGATCGTACGAAACTCCTTCCTTACCTCATCCTCCGCGGAAAAACTCTGAATTACCTTCATTCCTGCAGCCGCTTCATGGACGAACCCGGCCAGATTCGACTGTTTCTGGCGGTAATCATACCATACGGGATAGTTCTTCTTCATTATGAGGAAAGTTCCGATTCCCACTACAGGCAGGGATGACACAGCACCGAGTGCCAGAACAGGATTAAGCACGAACATGGCAAAGATTATGGCAAGAAGGAAGAATGTATTGGGAATAAGCACAGTGACCAGCTGATTCAGAAGCTGTTTCATCGATGAAATGTCGCCGATGAGCCGGGAAAGGATCTTTCCCGTCGGTCTTGAATCAAAGTAGTACAGACCAAGCTCCTGAAGATGGGAAAAAGCCTCATCCCTTATCTGAAGCACAACAGAATTGCTGACACGGCTCATTATCCTGACCCTTATCCTGACAAGAATCCACCAGAGAAGTGAAAGCGCGATATAAAGGGCTGTAATGAACAGCAATCCCTTAAAATCTCCTTCCGGCACCCGTACATCAACCGCATCCGCGGCAAGGAAGGGAAGCACTACGACTATGACTGAGCATATCATCATCAGAAAAATGACGATGACTGTACTCTTCCTGTAGGAAGCCATGTATTTTATCAGACGAAGGAGTGTTTCCTTCCTGCTCTTTTCACTCTTTCTTTCATCCGCACTGGCTCTGTTAACGCTCATCCTTAAGCC
>JBJEWN010000400.1:0-1932 GCA_051885075.1 Bullifex sp. | reverse complement strand
AGCAGATCATCAGAAAACAAACTCTGTGACATAACTCCTCCTTTATTGAATTTTCAGAAATATCATACCGTTTATTCTTGACTTTTTCAAATGGTAATGCTACACCGCACCGGTTTTATATGAAATGGATGATTGTTTATTTGACATAATCATTACTTTAAATTACAGTATTCACATTACAAGAGGTCAATACATGAATAATGACATGCTTATCCGCGTGACACGTTACTACAGGGCCCTGAATAGACTACGGGCAATAGGCTTGGAAAAAGTTTTCGCACATAATCTTGCCGATGCAGCGGGAGTGTCCGCCGCGATCGTCCGCAAGGATTTCTCACTGCTTGAAATACATGGTCAGAAGCGGGGCGGTTACGAGATCGCGGATCTCATCGTCAGGATCGGGGAAATACTCGGCAAAGGCGAAAGCCAGAACGTCATCGTGGTAGGCTGCGGCAGGATAGGAAAGGCCCTTATGCATTACTCAGGCTTTGAAAGTGACGGAATCAGGATTGTTGCGGGCTTTGACAGCGATCCGGTCGTATACTCCGATGCATCCCACCCGATTCCGGTCTATCCCCTGTCCCGTCTTGAGGAAGTCATCAGGGTCCACCATGTCAAGGCCGCGATAATAACGGTGCCCGAAGCAGGCGCGCAGGAGTGCTACATGCACCTGCTGGAATGCGGAATCATGGGAATCCTGAATTTCTCCCCGATTACCCTGAAGCCGATGAGAACGCCCTCCGGCGTGCAGCCGGTGGTTCACAACATCAACATAGGCCTTGAGCTTGAACAGATCTTCTATGAGCTGAAGTTTCCGAAGGAACGCTAAAGCTTGATGTACCTTGCCATTGAGAAGAGATACTGCTGACAGAGTGCCGGGTATGGCTCGAAATATGAAATGTCCTTTCCCGGATAGTATGTATCCAGGACCTTTCTGATCCAGACATCAACGGGGAATGCCTCCATGCGGTGGAAGCCGAAGAGCAGGATGCACGAAGCGACCTTCCGTCCTACTCCTTTTATTGACATCAGCCTCTTCTCAGCTTCCTCATAGGAAAGCTCATCAATGCCTTCGAGCAGATATGCTTTGTCAATGGCATCGATGAGATACTTATCCCTGAAGCCCACCCTTAAGTCCCTGAGCTCAGCCTGGGTTGCCCGCGAAAACTCTTCAGGGGTGGGAAAGGACCAGTACCCCGGTTCAACCTCATGTCCGTAATTCCTTGAGATGGTGTCATACAGTCCTTTTATACGCTTTATGTTGTTGTTCTGACTCAGGATGAAGCTGATGAGTGTGATCCATGGATCCTGCCTCAGGATCCTTAGGGTCGGAAACTTCCCAACCGCTGATGAAAGAAGTTCATCCTTTGCCCTGATTATTTCCCTTGCCCTATCGTAATCTGTGGAAAGGTCGAAGTATTCCCTCAGAAACTCATCCTTCTCAAAGTCCGCCGCACATGCAACCCTGTAAACACGCTCATTCAGGACTGCGGAAAAGCAGTCACCCTCATCACTCCAGCTGAAGCTCTGTCCGCCGGTCAGAATCTCCCTGATGTCTTCCATTCATTCACCTCAGTATACAAGAGTCAATTTTACAGCAAAATGATCGGAATAACCACTCTCGGATGCGTTATCATAAGGCACGGGACTTCCGTCCTCATCACATACTTCAGGAACATTCATGACTTTCATGACAAAATCCGATGACTCACGCACAATGTTTCCCGAAACCAGAATCTTGTCATAAAAGTACCATCTTCCCTGATACCTGTAACTGCCTTCCGCTGAAAGCGGACAGTAAAGATCCTCACTTGCATCGTAGAATGCACCGGATGGAATATCATCAGGGTCGGTAACGACATGAAGCGCTTTTCCGTCGTCCGTCCGCGAGAGCATGTCCCCTTCCTTTATCATGCTGTTGAAATCCCCTGC
>JBJEWN010000399.1:0-7717 GCA_051885075.1 Bullifex sp. | reverse complement strand
TACCGATTCCGCCTATATACAGGCAGAGCAGGTGGAAAAGTGTCTTGAAGCTGAGAAAACAAAGCTGACATCATCCCTGGCACTCTCAAGTGTCATAGACATCAATAAGAAAATGAGTGAAATCGAAAAGGACATCGCACGTGCAGTACTGCTTAAAACAAACGGAAACCAGTCGCAGGCCGCGCAGAAACTCGGAATAAGCAGAACAACCATGTGGAGGCTTTTATCCTGATGTTTCATGATTAAACAGATTTTTATCTTCATTCAAAAGAAATCATACAATCATGGGTTTTATTATGAAACAGTGAGGTTAATATGAAAGTACTTGATCTAACACATGCAATCGATCCTGCAGCGGTGCAGAGAAAATTCAGCATCGAGAGAATCGGCGCGGATGAGGTAAACCACAGCGTAGTCAGGAAGGAAGGACAGTGGTACATAATGACCAACATCTCAATGGTATCTCACATAGCAACCCATATTGAGGTTCCCTTCCATCTGTTCAGGGACGGATATGATCTGGCTTCAATGCCTGTTGAATCTTTTGAAGGGGATGCGGTCCTTCTGGATTTCACGCACATTAAAGGCCGTATTCCCATTACAGCGGAAGATGTCTGCAAGGCTATGGAAAAAGCAGGAGGAATAAATCCGGGAGACATAGTCATATGCAATCTCGGATACAGCAGTAAGTACGGAACTCCTGAATACCAGGAAAGTCCCTATTTCAGCGAGGAAGCCATGGAAAAACTGGTTTCAAGCGGGATGAAGATGATGGGAGTGGATGCCGGAGGTGTCGAAATACCGAAAAGCGAAGAGCATGTGAACCATGCAAAGCTCTTCTCAAACAACATCCCCCTGATCGAGAATGTTGCGAATCTTGACAGCATTGACAGACCGAGATTCAGGTTATGCGCTTTTCCCGTTTCCATCGTAGGCGTGGAGGCTTTCCCTGTCAGGGTTGTTGCATTTGTATAACAGGAGTTGACCATGAAATATAAGGTACTTGGAAAAACAGGTGTCAAAGTCTCGGAATTAGGTCTGGGAACGATGAATTTCGCCCATGGTGTTGATGAGGAGACTGCTAAACAGCTGGTCAGCAGATGTCTCGATAAGGGAGTCAATCTGTTCGACACGGCAAACATCTATGGTGATAACAGGTGCGGTGAGGCGGAATCAATACTTGGCCGATGCATCGAAGGTGTCAGGGATGAATGCATAATCATCTCCAAAGTTGGCACGACAAAGCATAACAGACCTGATAATGACGGCGGGCTTTCGAGACGCTACATCATGCTGGAAGTTGAGAAAACACTGAAAAACCTTAAGACAGACAGGCTGGACATTTACATGGTTCACCATATGGATCCCGATACACCCATGGAGGAAACCCTCAGGGCATTTGAGGATCTGAAGCGTCAGGGAAAGATCCTGTATGCAGGCATCAGCAATGCCGCTGCCTGGGAAATTGCCCTGTCACTTGGCATTTCCTACAGGGAGGGCATCACCAGATTCGATGTAGTCGAACCCATGTACAACCTGGTGAAGCGTCAGGCGGAAGTTGAGATTCTTCCACTGTGCATGCATGAGAACCTTGGTGTTGTCTCATACTCCCCTCTAGGAGCCGGCTTGCTGACCGGTAAGTACAGGGGTGGCAACATGAATGTTTCAGGAAGGCTTACGGAGAGCAAAAGATATTCAGGCCGATACGCGGATGAAGAGAACTTCAGGGTTGCGGACGCATTTGTATCGCATGCAAAGGAGCATGGTGTGGATCCAACTCCCCTTGCGATCAGATGGGTGATGACAAACCCTGCAGTCACATGTCCCCTGATCGGGGCAAAGAACACGGATCAGCTTGATCTGGCATTAAGCGCCCTGGACATCGACATGGATGATGAATGGAGAAATGAGATAACCGCATTATCGGTGGAACCGCCTTCGGCAACTGACCGCACGGAAGAAAAGAAAAACCCAAAGATATTCGGACACTGAAAAAAATGGCATCACACGAAAATAAACTGAGAATCCTCCTGAATGAGGATAAACCCACTGTCGGCACACGTATCTGGACTAATCAGAGCTTCTTCGTCGAGGGGCTTGGAAGCACAGGATACTTTGATTACGCGGAATTCGTCGCTGAGTATGCTTCATACACACTGGAAGAACTGAGAAACTTCTGTATCGCCTCGGAGCTCCATTCGATGGGATCAATGATAAAGGTTGACTTTCAGAACAGGGGCTTCGTGGCACAGAAAGCAATAGCCAGCGGATTTCAGGCAATTAACTTCGTTGACTGCAGGAATGCGGAGGAAGTCAGGGAAGCGATCAGGCTGACAACTGCCGAAACACCTCAGGACGGAGGATGCTTCGGCTTTCCCAACAACAGATTCATCGGCTGGGAACCCTGGTCAACACAGGAGCGGCACGCAAAGCGTCTGAAAGATGTTGTCAGGTGCTTCATGATTGAGAAGAAATCAATTTTCGATGAACTTGATGAAGTGCTGTCCATCCCCGGGGTGGACATGGTTCAGTTCGGACCTTCAGATTATTCGATGTCATGCGGCTTCAACTTCAGGGACAACACGGAAAAAGTAAAAGCCGCTGAAAGGAAACTTATCGAATGCGCCCTGAAGCATGGCAAAAGGCCCAGATGCGAAATACAGAGTGTTGAAGATGCCCGGTACTACATTGATCTGGGTGTAAAGGATTTCTCAATGGGTGATCAGATGAAACTGCTGATGAGGGACTGGAATGCGGATGGAAGCGGCATCCGGAGAGTAATTGAGGAAAATGGAACAAAGATATTTAAAGGTTAACGCTGCTGATAACGTGGCTGTCATCATCAGCAGTGCCTTAAAAGGTGACACAATCACGCTGGATGGGAAAACCATCACAATTACCGATGATGTTCCCTCTGCCCACAAAATCGCTGTATGCCCCATCCGGGAAGGTCAGCCAATAATCAAATACGGGCATGAAATAGGAAGAGCATCAAGGGATATCGCTGTCGGTGAATGGGTTCACACCCATAACTTAACATGTACCAGGGGTAAGGTGACAAGGGAAGAAGCCGGAACCGTTAAACTGAAACAGGGAAACTGGACAGGACCATACTCAGGCAGGAAGATGTCATTCATGGGCTATAAAAGGCCATACGGCGGGGTCGGAACCAGAAACCATCTGCTTATTCTCTCAAATGTATTCTGTTCTGGCTGCGCAGCGGAACAGGTCAGCAGGGCACTTCCCGGCTCCGTACTGATAAGACACAATCTCGGCTGCGGTCAGATAGGTTTTGACCTCGAACTCTCAGCCAGAACGCTGAAAGCAATGGCAAAGCATCCGAATGTCGGTGCCGTTATCATCATCGGACTCGGATGCGAACGGCTGAAAGCCAGGGAAATATATGATGATGTCGTGTCATCAACGGGAAAGGATGCCAGACTGTTCATCATTCAGGATGAAGGCGGCATTGATAACACAGTGAAAAAGGCAATAGCTGAAGGCCGGAAGATGATGCAATTCCTTGCCTTGCAGGAACGCACGGTATGTGATGTATCCGAACTTTTCATAACAACGAAGTGCGGCGGCACCGATTCCAACAGCGGACTTGCCGCCAATCCGGTTCTGGGCTATGCCTCTGACTGTGTGGTCTCCCTGGGCGGAAGCAGCATAATCTCAGAGCTCAATGAACTGATAGGCACCGAGGATTATCTTGCATCAAGAGCGGTGAACGATGATGTTAAGAACAGGATTTACACATCAATGCACTCCATTGAGGATTTCCTGAAAGGATGCATAGACCCCCGCCTTCCCGATTTCAGAAATCAGCTCATAAGCCCGGGCAATTTCGATGGAGGGGTCAGCAGCATCGTGGAAAAGGCACTCGGAGGCGTCCATAAGTGCGGCAGTGCACCCATTACGGATGTCCTCGACTATGCACTGCCTCCAAAAGATAATCAGAAAGGACTTTTCATGATGAGCTATGAAAGCGTGGACGGGGAAGTCACGACAGGCATGATCGGATGCGGCAGCCAGCTTGTATGCTTCACCACGGGTCGGGGAAATCCCACGGGACATCCGATTGCCCCTGTGATCAAAATAACCGGAAACCATGAAGTATATGAAAGGATGAAGGATGATTTCGATTTTGACGCAAGCGCTCTTATAAGGGGTGAGAAAACCCTTGAGGAATTGGGAGAGGAACTTTTTTCACTTATACTTGAAGTTGCTGGAGGAAAGCTTACCAGTGCGGAAAAGCATTGCGGGAATGAGCTGTTCTGCATGCCTCGCCGCCATGGGTGCTCGATGACTGAAAAGGATGACATCCAGCATAATTACTGCTGAAAGCGAGAGGGGGAAATCCCCCTCTCATCCTTTTATCGTTCTTTCCTCATCCACTTCAGCCATGTAGATATTAAGCTTCCCTTCACAGTCGGAGGAAAACACTATGTTCTTTCCGTCAGGCGTGAATACGGGGTGCACATGGGCTGACTTCTTTCCTGAAGTGTTATGTTCACAGAGGATTTCAGGATTCGCAGTATGATTCTCCTTATCATACCTGATAAGGGACAGATACCTTTCAGGATGTGGAGTATCCTTCCTGATACAGCCCGCATCACCGCATCCCAGCGTACCGCTGACGTTCACGCTGACATGTCCGGGCCTTGAATAAGGATAGTAATAACGCTCCTGGTTACTGCCGTCAAAATCCATGAAGACATCCGCAAACATGAAAAATGCCATATCACTCTTATACCTGAAGGAGTACTGAGCACCTACCCTGCCTGATGGCGTGAAAAACTCATGGACAACACCTTCAAGATTATGCTGCTGTACGAATAAAGGCTTTACGTCATCAGATGAAATGCGCATGGTCCACATCCTCTGGACAAGATGCCAGGGACCGTCATGACAGAACAGCAGGCAGTTCCCGTCATCTGGCTTAAGGGATGCATGAGTTATCCTGTGGTGACCGCCGAACACACATTCGGCAGTTCCTTTCTTAAGGTCATATCTGATGATGAGGCTTCTCGGTTCATTGAAATACCTTTCCCTGGCACCAGGTGCCGCCTCTGACAGGGGATCGGCAAAACCTGCAGTCAGCAGAGGAATTTCCTCCACAACGGAAAAAGCGATGTACCTTCCGTCATCAGTTATCGAGAGGGAATGGAAATTGTAAGAGTACGGAACATATATGAGCTCCCTTGACTCAAGCGTCTTCAGATCAACCTCTTTCACATATTCATTGGAATAGCAGTAAGCTTTGTCACCGGAGGGGGAAATCATGCAATGGGCACCGTGCCCCATCTTTATTGCTTCTCCCTGCGTGACCTGCAGGACCGATCCCGTGACCATATCCAGAAGGAAAAGCTCCCCGAAACCCACCTTACCGATGGCGGGTGCATCAGGATTCTTTACCTTCGATGTTCCGGTAAAGTCTGAAACGAACAGTGTATATCTCCCATCGGATGAAAACTGTCTGGTCGTGAAATAGGGACGGTCATAGAACGCCCTGTTATCCGTCATCCTGATCACGCGGACACCCGTTAAGGGATCTTTATATTCTTTCCTTTCAAGATTGTAATAAGTACCTTTCATGCTTTCAGCTTATTTCAACTCCTTTTCAATGGCACCATGTCAAAGTTTTATTAATGTTGAAATATTAAACACAAAAGTAGTCTGACTCAAACGGAAGAAAAGACTTCAGTGAATAAAATTAAAACAGTATGACAATACGAACGGAACCTTTCACGGCACTGAATAGAAAACTTGAAAGGATGATGCCTTTCATAACCCCTGCAGGTGTACTTATAGCCCTGATATTCGGAAAATACTTTGTATCACTGAAGCCTCTTGTAAACATCCTCTTCGGTCTGATGACGTTTTTCGGAGCCATGAAGATCAGTGCAGACGATATTAAGTCAGCCTTCAGGAAGCCCATGTTCATAATTGCATATGTCTGTGCTTCCTTCATTGTGATGCCGCTGATTGCACAGCTTGTTTCAAAAGTCTTTTTCCATGACAGCATCATTGTCGGCTCAGGATACAACCTGGTAAGGGCAGTACCCACTGCCGTTGTAGGCTCCGTATGGGCATCAATGTTCCACGGGAACCTTGCAGTATCCCTTGCCGTGCTTCTCATTGATACACTGCTTGCACCTGCATTAACTCCATTGATGCTTAAGCTTTTTACGGGGACAGCCGTACAGCTTGATGCCCTTGGCATGATGCAATCCCTTTGTACCATGGTTGTGATACCTTTCCTCCTCGGTCTTGTTTTCAATCATTTCTTCAAACGGCAGATAAAGGAAACGATAGCTCCCATCACTAACCCGATATCGAAGATACTTTTCTTTGTGGAAATAATAATAAATGTTTCTCAGGTATCTGAAAGGATCATCAGGGAAGCATCATGGGACTATGTGCTGGTCATAATCGCCGCATTGTGTCTCTCAGTGACAGGTTTTCTCGTCGGGCACCTTATTTCCCGGCTGATGCGTCTTCAGTATAAGGAAGACATCTCCATTACATTTGCGGTGGCACTCAGGAACACGAACGCAGCACTTGTGCTTGCAATAGGCTTCCTCCCCGAACTGGCAGCCCTCCCGATAATCTTCTCGATCGTCATCCAGCAGACCCTGGCAGCAATAATGGGGAAGTTACTCTTCCGGAAAAAATCAGAAAACCCGATACCATCGCGCTAAATATCTTTTTCAGACACTTAGCGCGGTACTATCGCAGTTTTTGCATGAAAAACGGATCATAAACAATGGTATAAAGAATCTTCACACCTTTATCACAGTCATCTCAAAAGCCCTGCACTTTCTGGCTTCCTGAAGTGAGGCTGTAACGGATAAAGTATCACGGACATTGAACCTGCCGAAGATATCAAGTCCTCTGTCCAGAATTATCTTCCACCCTGTATCAGTGGTTATACTGCGGGCATGAAGCTTACCTGTATCATCAAGCGTGTAATTCAGCTTTATGCCCTGCAGAATAAACTCCTGCTTAAGCTGATCCAGATTAGTGATCTGACTGATATATTCCTCTTCACTCCTGCTCTTCGTGGTAATAAGGTTAACCGTCACCTCATCCTCAGGTTTTTTCCTTCTTGCAATCACATTCAGGAATTCGAGGAAGTTTCTGACCTGCATCCAGGTCAGGATATACGGATCCTGCACTGTGATCTCACCGGCACCTTCAAGATATTTACCGAAAAGACGGTCATATGAAATCCCCATTGCTCCGTCAGGCGATACCAGATGTGCAGGTTCCGAAACAGGAGCAGAAGTCTTTTCAGGTTTAATTGTTTCAGCTTCCTTATCATAAAGCTCCGCATACTGTTTCTCCTCAGCAGTCATTACGGTTATTGTCTTACCTGATTCAGTATCAGAGCAGGAAAACTCCGGAATGGCGAAGGTGGAGTCCATCCTCAGCATCTGATCCTTCACCCTCTTTCTCGATTCAATGGCAAAGAGGAGAAGCTCCTCAGCCTGGCTCTTTGTCACTTCGCCGTCAGGATACATCAGCTTGGCAAGACCGGAAAAAGTCTTGTTGATGCCTTCCCTGTCCCTTGTGGAAATGGAATCACTGAGTGAGAACCACCTGCGGTACAGGGAAGAGTAATCAAGATCACGCATGTAGCGGAACATCTCCGCAAGATAGTCGATGACAAATCCGTAAGAAGTGCTGAACATCTCAGATCTGATGTTGTCGA
>JBJEWN010000398.1:0-1937 GCA_051885075.1 Bullifex sp. | reverse complement strand
GAAACATAGTTACAGGCATCACGGTAAGCCTCTGCCATCTTAATAAGCGGAGCCTTATCCTCAACGTATATTCTGTACTGAGCCGTGATTGTCTGCTTCACAGCATCATTATACCATATATTCAGAGTAATTTGTTACATAATAATATTTTTTCATTATTATATTATCTGCTCCTCCCCGCATCCGAGCCGAGGGGTTTTGTGCCGACTTGGAAAGGAGTTTCACTATGAAATAATGACATCCTTTTTCTCGGAGCTTTTAAGAGGGCATGTATGGCAAAGCTCCAGGATGAGCTTTTCCATCGTATCTGAAGGCCCAAGGGAGAGGTGATACTCGCTGACCATGTACCATGTCTTGCGATCATATCGTCAACGAGTTCGGAAAAGACTGCATGATCACATCCGGAAATGATTCTGTCCAGTACAGCACCGAACCAGAAGAATTTGTAGCTTTCAGCCGTTGAGTCGAATATGCGCGCAAGTTTTCCTGTTTCAAGTTTATCTGAAAAGGGTATGTCCATCTCTTCCCTCCGCATGAGATGATAACATGTTTTTTCATGAATAAAAAAGATAAAAAAATATCGATAAATTAGTAGCAATTAAAATCCAAAGATGATATAACATCGGCTGAAATCAAGAAACAGACTGAAAAATCATTAATTACGGAGGTCCTGTATGGCACGTTTTACATTACCAAGAGACTTATACCACGGTAAGGGCTCACTTGAGGCTCTTAAGACATTCAAAGGAAAGAGGGCAGTCATCTGCGTAGGCGGCGGCTCAATGAAGAGATTCGGTTTCCTTGACAGGGCAGTTTCCTACCTTAAGGAAGCAGGCATGGAAGTTGAGCTCATCGAAGGTATCGAGCCCGATCCATCAGTTGACACCGTCATGAAGGGTGCAGCAAAGATGCTTGAGTTCCAGCCCGACTGGATCATCGCAATGGGCGGCGGTTCCCCGATCGATGCCGCAAAGGCAATGTGGATCAAGTACGAGTATCCTGAGATCACATTCGAGGAGATGTGCAAGGTATTCGGTATTCCCGCTCTCCGCCAGAAGGCACACTTCTGTGCAATCTCATCAACTTCAGGTACAGCTACCGAAGTAACCGCTTTCTCAATCATCACTGACTACGAGAAGGGCATCAAGTACCCCATCGCTGACTTCGAGATCACACCGGATGTTGCAATCGTCGATCCCGATCTTGCAGAGACAATGCCCAAAAAGCTTGTTGCTCACACAGGTATGGATGCAATGACACATGCCATCGAGGCATATGTTTCCACAGCAAACTGCGAGTTCACGGATCCGCTTGCAATTCACGCCATCGAGATGATCCAGAAGGATCTCGTCAACTCATACAACGGTGACATGGCTTCCCGTGACAGAATGCACTATGCACAGTGCCTTGCCGGTCAGGCATTCTCCAACGCGCTACTCGGTATCGTTCACTCAATGGCTCACAAGACAGGTGCAATCTTCGCTGATTACGGTGCACACATCATCCACGGTGCTGCAAATGCAATGTACCTGCCCAAGGTCATCGCCTTCAACGCAAAGGATCCCGTTGCAAAGCAGAGATACGGTGTGATCGCTGATTACATGAAGCTCGGCGGAAAGGATGATGACGAGAAGGTTAAGCTCCTCATCGCATACCTCAGGAAGATGAACGATGATCTTAACATTCCTCACTGCATAAAGAACTACGGTGCGGACAGTTATCCCTGCGAGCAGGGCTTCGTACCTGAGAACGTTTTCCTTGAGAGGGTTGAGTCAATCGCAGCCAATGCACTTCTCGATGCATGTACCGGATCCAATCCCCGTCAGCCCAGCCAGGAAGAGATGGTTAAGCTCCTCAAGTGCTGCTACTATGACACAGAGGTTGATTTCTGATAGGAAAAAATACAGTAAAGGGCGCCTTATGGGCGCCCTTCTGTC
>JBJEWN010000397.1:0-1939 GCA_051885075.1 Bullifex sp. | reverse complement strand
GAAGGACTCCTACTCCTTCGACAGGGATCAGGCAGGACTTGATAAAGTCTACCGTGACCACTACAGGGCATACTTCAGGATTTTCTCCCGCTGCGGACTTCCCGCAATCGCAGTCGGTGCAGACTCAGGCATGATGGGCGGTAAGGTGTCACACGAGTACATGTACCTTTCCCCTATCGGTGAAGACACGATCATCACATGCAAAAAATGCGGCTACACCGCTAACAGACAGGTTGCATCCTTCAGGAAGGAGTACTTCACTGAGGATCCTAAGCCGATGGAGAAGATCGCGACTCCCAATTCAAAGACGATCGATGAGCTATGCGCTGAACTCGGCATCGATGCAGGAAAGACAGCCAAGGCAGTATTCATGGTAGGAACATTCATCAATGACAGAACCGGTGAGGAGAAGGAAAAACTGATCGTAGCCATCATCCGCGGAGACATGGAAGTTGAGGAAAGCAAGCTTTCCAATGCCGCTAAGGCAAACTCCATCCGTCCTGCCCACGAGGAAGAGATCACGGCATGCGGAATCGTTCCCGGCTTCGGATCCCCCATCGGTGCAAAGGGCAACTTCATGGCCATCATCGATGACTCGGTTGCAAAGTCAAACAACCTGGTTGCAGGTGCAAATGAAGCAGGCTACCACTACATCAACACAAATTACGGACGAGACTATACAGGAACCGTTGCCGACATCGCATCGGCACGTGACGGCTACACATGTCCCGTCTGCGGTGAGAAGCTCACTGCAAGCAAGGGTGTCGAGATCGGAAACATCTTCCAGCTCGGAACCAGATACTCCGAATCAATGAACTGCTACTTCACCGATGAGGACGGAACAAGAAAGCCCGTAATCATGGGTTCCTACGGTATCGGCGTTGGACGTCTGCTTGCATGTCTTGCAGAGGAGTACAACGATGAGAAGGGTCTTAAACTTCCCATCTCGGTTGCTCCCTATCAGGTGCACCTCATCTCCCTCGTCAAGGACAACCAGATCGGAGAGGATCTTTACAAAGAGCTGTCCGATGCAGGCATCGACGTGCTCTACGATGACAGGAAGGAATCGGCAGGTGTAAAGTTCGCTGATGCCGACATCATCGGCGTACCCATCAGGATCACGATCGGTAACCGCTCCCTCAAGGAAGGCAAGGTTGAAGTGAAGATCCGTGAGACGGATGAAGTAACATCCTTCCTGCTTTCAGATCTCACTGACGAAGTGAAGGCAACCATTGCCCGCCTCCAGAAGGAAGTTGATGATAACATCGTCGAGAAGGAACTCGACTGATAAGCATGACTTTAACGGAAAGATCACAGTCACGTCCGGCTGTGATCTTTTTGTTTCTCCGTCTCAAGCCCGCTGACAGTCTTAATGGAGATATATCCTTTCGGAAGCTGTTCAGTTTCATGTTCAGTCTGTCAGGTTCCTCCAGGAGCTCTTTGTCTGTCATGGCAATACATATATTATCCCCTCTTCAAAAGGGTATAAAACCGGAGGATAAGACATACTGCGAAGAAATGGTCTCAGGAACAGTAGCTCCGGTTGCATGGCATGTTTGTCAGATTATCACCCCTGTGCTTTTCGGGACAGCCTTTTACCTTCCCTGACAAGTACGGGAAACATGCATATGAGGAGAAAAAAAACTCCTATGCCTGAAATTACCAGAAGAAGCATCTGTCCGTGACTTCCGGTACCGAATGTACAGATCATGCTGCCTGCCAGGAAGATTATGGATACAAGTGCCTGGGATGCCTTTATGATCCTTGCCGCGGCAAGAGATGCGGAATCAGGCTTTTTTACAAACCATTTTATTGCCGTGCCGAGCTTTATGAAAACATAAAGTGCTTCGGCATATATCAGATACCCGGGATATGAATGATATGAACCCATGTTCTTCACCAGTAGTACATAAGTCTTACATGTCATTCTAAGATAATT
>JBJEWN010000396.1:0-7782 GCA_051885075.1 Bullifex sp. | reverse complement strand
TGGCTTCGAGTAAAAAATAAGAGCCAGTGAACAGTAGGTTGCTCATTGGCTCGTTAAGGTATGACTGAATAGTTACGAAAGATAAATTACTCAGAAACAAAACATGACGAAATTGCCGGTCTGAATTCCTTTTTCCAATGCTGACAAGAGCTTCATACCGGATATTTTTGACGAGGGCTTTTGCAACATATATTCTTTCGTCAGTTTTATAGCTTTCATTAGATTCTTATTCTCAATTATCTCATCTTCAAAAAAATCAATAATGATTCCAAACATCCGATTAAACTGATCGAACAAGTCATTTAACTCTTGATAATCATTCTTTTCCAGGTGAACTGTATATACATGGGAAAATGAATCAGAATTAGTTTCAATTTCATATATCCCTTCTGCATCACAAGGAACCACAATATTTAAGTAATCCCATACATCATTACTCATTATTTTTCTCCTCTTTTTTTAATGCGAAAATGTGTAGTTCTTTCATATTCTTCTTTAGACTTGCCATGAATCTTACCATTGGCATCAACATAATTATGGCCATCAGTTCCATCAAGATTCAGGTATCTTCTTTTCATCGTTACTTTCGATAAATCCTGTATTCTCAGATAGCCTCCACCAACATCGGCAACTACTGCAACAGATCCATCTGAACTTTTAAAGATTAGCTTCTCATCCTGATATTCAGGAAATGAACCAGGCGCAAATTTTTGAACTATATCGTTTATATCTACAGAAGCCCATTCATGCTTATGAAGACTGGCTCTTTTGATACCTCTGGCAATTTTTTCCCTTAAGCCTGGATCAGAGAGAGCTTCAATTTTTCTTGTGTATACTCCATCTGAATATCTTCCTTTAGAGTCCATCAACAGGCCTCCTTTCCAGAGAGGATTTGGGATTTATAATCTTTAAATATAGTGTAAGAAATGTCCTCTTCTTTGAGTACTTCAAAATATTTTTTATGTAACCCACCATATATTAATAAATTACTTGGATTAGATACCATGAGCTTTGCTCTGACATATATATCATCAAGAACATTCTTTGTTCTTTGGGATCCATGTGTGCCGACTATAAATGTTGAATGTTTTGGGTATACACAAAGGCTGTCAATAGTCTGAAGACTTCCAATCCGCCAATTAGGAATAATCTTTACATCATGTATTGCAACATAAATCGTAACCATTTGACTGAGGAGTATATTCAGCTGTTGCAGACTATCATCCCAAAAAATATCGGGACTCAAATCAAACCCTCCAATACCTATATACTCTCTAAGCTCATCAATATACTTATCGATATTCAACAGAAAACTATACAAAAATTCATCTTCTTCAAAGAAACACACTAATGCTGTTTTTTTATTAGATGCATACTTCCTTTTTGTGAATGGAATTATTTCATCTGGCATTTGATGTAAAAAGTACCTTTCTGAGAATACTGGATATCCTTTTGAGTTGAATACTATGCCTGCCTGGGTCAATTTCTCATACAGATCATTTGCTATTCCAATAAGATCTATTCTCATACAGCTACCTCTTTTTTATGGTTCAGATTGAACAGTCTGATTGGTAGTACTGCAAATAGATACTTACGAACAACGGTGGAAAAGTCAAACTTATGCATTTCTATTTTTCCATGGCTAAAACAATAAACATAAAAAAATACATTTGTCCTCATAACAAATACCTCATATATATGGATTCGTCAGAAAACAAATGCTATACTAATAGCTACCACACAATCAGATAGTATTTGTTTGTCTGAACGACAGCGTCCACATCTCAGAATGTTGGCGCTGTATTTATTTATTTTGTTAGCAGATGCATAAGTGCATCATAGAAAAAAATCCTGTTGCGGGTTTTTCCTGTATCTGTAGAAATAATCTTTGCTTCGTTTAATATTTTTAGATACCTGGTTGCACTTGCTGAAGTTATTCCTATTTCCTGAAAAGAACCTTTATTTACAACCATTCGATTAAAAAGCATATCAACGATATCAACATACGACTTAGATTTAATCAATTCCTTAATTTTTAATGATTCCTTCTCATACAAATCACTTACATCATTTATCAGATCAATATAATGCCTGCACTGTCTATCAATACAATCCAGGAAAAAAACAATCCACCCATTCCAGTCACCTTCTCTCATAAGATTCAACTTCCTATAATATAATGATTTATCTTTTTCAAGTGCTTCACTGAAGAATAAGAACGGTGATTTAATCACCTTTTTCTGAAATAGATAAAGGGGAACAAGTATTCTGCTCATTCTGCCATTTCCATCATCGAAGGGATGAATAGTCAAAAACTGTCCGTGAATAATTGCCGAAGAGATCAATTCATGATAACAGGAGCCTGTGTTCATAAAAGAAATAAGGTCTCTCATCAAAGGCTGAACCTGTTCCGGAACAGGCGATACATATGAAATAGATGCATCCAACCTATTTTTTATGAAATTCTGCCGGGTTCTGTATTCACCTACAGTAACATCAGTTTTTTTGTTATTCTTCATAAGAACAGCATGGACACGTTTGAAAAAATTATCTCCGAACTTCTCTCCTGTCAATATACTTACGCCAATAGTAGTAGCCTCAAGATAGTTTTGAACAACTGCTGTATCATGGCTGTGCTTCTCTGTCACCTGATCTACCATTACAGAGCTTATATTTGTTTCCGTTTCCTCCATATTGGAAGAAGCTATAGCTTCCTTCATTCTCAGAATACTCAAAAGAAGATTCGGAGATGTTTTACTGGACTGTATTTTTTCCTGAAGTATCCCCATACTGGTCGACGCATTGATAAGCGATGAATAAACCTCTTCGAGGTCTATTTTGGTATTGATATCAACTAATGTCTTAGCATTATAAGGTTCAATATTTCGGTTCATACAAGATCATTATATATACATTAAGATCATTTTTCAACAAAAGTGATTTTAATTTTAGGTTTTATCTTGAATAAAGTTTACATTTCCATTGTTTTTAATTGATGATGATTATGAATAGTGTTTTCCATACTTATCGCTTCAAGTCCAATGAAGACTTTTTCATCGAAATACTTCGAATCAGTCATTAACTGATTCTTGTGATAGTACTGTTTTTAATGTATTCACAAATACTCGACTACGGCGTATACCCATACCACGTTGACCTTACCGACGACAGGGATGTGATGAGATCACAGGCACTCCAGATCGCAAGGGCATCAAAAGGTGTCGAAAAGGGAGACCTCGTCGTCATGGTATGCGGTTCCCTCGGTTCCGGAAAGAGCACATCAGATACCATGATAATTGCCGAAGCATAAGGCTAAGCTTTTCAGCATAAGTCACACTCCCCCTGATATGGCCATAGTCCGTTTCAGGAAGTGTGACTATTCTTTATTCCATGATATACGTTCTTCTTTTCCTCATCGTCTTCCTGCTTCTCAACTGGAACATTCCTTTCTACCGCGACAGAAACAGGGAAAAGCTTGTAAGTGATGAGTCAAAGTGTTTCAGCGACAAGTGCAGAAGCATCGTTTATGACAGGGGACGAAAGGAAGCCGTGCTTCTGATCCATGGATTTCCCGCAACTCCATACATGTATAAGTATGCATCCGGGAGACTTTATGAGGCAGGCTTCGATGCCTATGCTCCCCTGATCCCGACCTTCGGTGCGGACATCAAGGAATTTGAGAATACAGACTTCACTCAGTGGTTTGACTTCATCTCTGATTACTACGAAAGCCTCAGGAAGAGATATGATAAGGTGTTTGTTCTAGGAGTTTCCATGGGAGGTGCGATGACGCTGAAGATAGGAGAAAAGTACTCAGGGACGGACATGGCTCCCGATGCACTTGTAAGCATCAGCGCACCTGTCGCATACAACAGCATAAGATGCGGTGTATACACAAACCTCGGGGCAGTGCTGGCCCCTACCCTCTCACTGTTCGTTAAGAACATAGGTGCAGGAACCGTCACATCAAGGCCGTACAGCGATGACGGTGATGAGGAGTGGACCGGGTATAAAGGGACATTCATCAGACAGGGACTTTCACTTTCAAAAGCTTTTGATCAGATCCGGAAGGATCTTAGGAAGATAAGTGTTCCCATGTACGTCATGCACGACAGGGGAGATAAAACAGTTCCGTTCAAAAATCTTGCAGTATTGGAAAAGTCCTGTCATGATTATATTAAAGTAAAAAGGGAAGTTGAGATGAAGGGAGACTTTCACCACACTCATCACTGCCTGCTTTCGTACCGCTCGGTACAGAAGGAGTACATGGATGACATCATTTCCTTTTTAAAGGGTGGTTATGACAGCGAAGCGAAAGGATTACATAAGCTGGGATGAGTATTTCATGGGCATTGCAGTGCTCTCATCGATGAGATCGAAGGATCCGAACACACAGGTGGGTGCATGCATCGTGAACGAACACAGGAAGATAGTTGGTGTCGGCTATAACGGCTTTCCCATCGGCTGTGATGATGATGACCTGCCCTGGGACAGGGATGGTTCATGGTGCGATACGAAGTACCCTTATGTATGTCATGCCGAACTGAATGCGATCCTGAATTCCAATACCGATCTCCATGGATCGACACTGTACGTTGCACTCTTCCCATGCAACGAGTGTGCAAAAGCAATAATCCAGTCGGGAATAAAGAAAGTCATATATCTCTCGGACAAATACCAGGGCAGTGACAGCTGTACCGCCAGCCGCAGGATGTTTGATCAGGCAGGTGTGATATACGAGCAGTTCATTCCCCGTGAAAAGGAGCTCGTGATCAGGTTCTGACGCGCCCTGCCCTTATGGCAAGTTCTGCATAAACTTCATCCGGATCGGAATCAGGAGAGAACAGTTCCTCTGTTTTACACAGGATTCTGTCCACATGGACATTGTATGTGATGCTTATCCCGAAGCGCTCATATACCGACAGTGCTCCGGTACTGACCATGTCGGCATGGACCTTCCCAATTCCAAGGCGGTATGCAAGAAATGCAGCCGCAGTACCCGATACAGTATCGTGAAGGCGGAGGTCTTCATAAGCCTTCCCGTTCAGGAAGTCCTCTGCGGCAAAGAGCGGATGGAGCCACTTTCCGCTGTTTTCAAATATTAGCTGTTCCCCGCTGTAGAGTCTTAATGATATTCCTTCCGGAAGCTTTTCCTGATATTTTTCCATAACAGGATGATATTAATCCCATTACTGATTTTCTGCCAGTCATAACCTGACATTGAGTAAGTCGTGAACTTACTTCCGATGTTCCTTTATATATTTTTAAGCACAATGGGACAAACTTAAGAAATCCTAAGAAACAGATGAATAAATTCATCTTTCCACAGTATTTGAGTGATAAAAAGTTTGACAAACTCAATCTTATCCCCTGATAATAAAACTGCATCGGCATCACAGACCGCTGTTAAGACGCAACAGAAGCTAAGCGGCCATGCATTTATACGTAATTAATGAAAAAAGGCGGGCCTGTACTGTGTTTGTGCTTTCAGTAAACGGAAAGGAATATACATCGGAAAACGACAAAAAGCTTCTTTCATTCCTGAGGGATGATCTTCATCTCACCGGTACGAAGGATGGGTGCTCTGAAGGAGCATGCGGAGCGTGCACCGTAATTGTGGACGGAAAGGCTACAAGGGCATGCGTGTTCACACTTTCAAGACTTCAGGGAAAGAAGATAACGACCATTGAAGGACTCTCTCAGAGGGAGCGTCTGGTATATTCATATTGCTTTGCTTCCTGCGGAGCCGTGCAGTGCGGCTATTGCATCCCGGGCATGGTAATGAGTGCAAAAGCACTTCTGGATGTCAATCTCACCCCCACCAGGGAAGATGTGAAGAAAGCGATACGCGGCAACATCTGCCGCTGTACAGGATATGTAAAGATAGAGGATGCAATCCTTTTGGCAGCAGACTACTTCAGGACCGGACGGGAAGTTGTCTTCGAAAGCGGGGATGCATCGCTTGGATCCTCCTTTGCCCGCGTCGATGCGGTTGCAAAGACCCTTGGGGAAGGTATCTATGCCGATGACATCACGCTTAAGGGCATGTGTCATGCGAAGGCGGTAAGAGCCGCATATCCCAGGGCAAGGGTACTTTCGATCGATAAGTCAGAGGCTGAATCCGATCCAAGGTGCGTGAAGGTCATCACGGCAGAGGATGTACCCAACAACAGACACGGGCATCTCAAAAGGGACTGGCCCGTACTTATTGCTGAAGGTGAACTCACCCACTACGTCGGCGATGCTATATGTCTCGTCGTTGCGGAGAACAAAGGAGACCTTGATGAGCTCTGCGCCAAGGTAAAGGTTACTTATGACGTGCTTGAGGGTGTATACGACGTGCACACCGCCCTTAAGGATGAGATAAGGGTTCATGAGGGTGAATCAAATGTGATGAGAAAAGAACACATCGTCAGGGGTGATGCAAAAAAAGCCCTTGAGGAAAGTGCCCACACAGTACACTACACCTTCTCAACTCCCCATACCGAGCATGCATTCATGGAACCGGAGACTGCCGTTGCCGAATACAATGACGGAACGATCACCGTTTATACAGGTTCCCAGAGCGTATATGACGAGCTTCATGAGATAACGCATATCCTTGACCTGCCGGAAGAAAAGGTTCACTGCATCAGCCAGCTGGTAGGCGGCGGATTCGGAGGAAAGGAGGACATGTCCGTCCAGCATCATGCGGCACTTGCCTCCTACATCACCCATCGACCGGTCAAAGTAAAGCTTTCAAGGGCGGAAAGCATCATGATCCACCCAAAGAGGCATCCGATGGAAATGGAACTGACCCTTGGATGCGATGAGAAGGGATTCCTGACAGGTCTTGAGTGCACGATTCTGGCTGATACGGGTGCTTATGCATCCCTGGGAGGTCCCGTGCTTCAGAGGGCATGCACCCATGCGGCAGGGCCATATGACTATCAGAACATTGACATCACCGGAATCGCACTGTATACGAACAACGTTCCTTCAGGTGCATTCCGCGGTTTCGGCGTCACCCAGTCATGTTTTGCAATAGAAAGTGCGATCAATAAGCTTGCGGAAAAGGTTGACATGGACCCGTTCGACTTCCGCTATCAGAATGCGCTTCTTCCGGGAGATGTGATGCCCAACGGACAGATGGCATCAGGGGACACTGCCATTAAGGAATGTCTCGATGCACTGCGACCTTATTATGAAAAGCATCCGGGCGCAGGAATCGCATGCGCACTCAAAAACAGCGGAGTTGGCGTGGGTGTTCCCGATACCGGACGGTGCATTCTTTCCGTGGAAAAGGGAATAGTGCACATCCGGACATCCGCGGCATGCATGGGACAGGGCCTTGCAACGGTTGTTCTCCAGATAACGGCGGAAACAACCGGACTTTCTCCTGAAGTGATGACCGTGGAAACTCCGGATACCATCAGAACCCCGAACAGCGGTACATCCACCGCATCCCGTCAGACCGCATTCACAGGAGAAGCGACCAGACGTGCTGCCGAAAAGCTTTCCGATGCACTGAAGGAACATACACTCGCGGAACTGGAAGGACAGGAGTTCTACGGAGAATTCTCATATGAGACAGATCCGATTACGAGTACAAAGCCCCACCCCGTATCACATCTGGCATACAGTTATTCAGCACAGCTTGTGGATCTGGATGAAAACGGTAAAGTCAGGGAAGTGGTTGCCGTCTGTGACTCCGGAAGGATCATCAACAGACTTTCCGCGGAAGGCCAGATCGAAGGCGGAGTCATAATGGGACTTGGCTATGCGCTGACCGAGAACTTCATA
>JBJEWN010000395.1:0-7819 GCA_051885075.1 Bullifex sp. | reverse complement strand
ACTCCATATGGCATTTGCAGATGGTTACTTGAGAATTGTTTTCCATCATGATAAATTTTAATGACATGGCTAAAAAAGAAAGAAAGGCGGCGGAAGAGGCTTACGTATACGTCGTAAAGAACCCTTCCTACAATGATATATGTCTGGCAGCCTGGGATTCGGTACTTTATCCCGGAACTGCCGTTGTCTATGAGACCCGTTTCGGGCTTGACCTCGGCTTCGTGGTAGGTCCCGCTCCCGGAGAGCATTCATCATATACTCCCGGAAGCACATGCGTAAGGGGAGCGTGCATCAACTTCGGTTCCACAGATGAAACCGGGGAAGAAGAGGTTAATGATGATCCCGGAGTGCATCAGTGTGAATACTGCATGGGATGTCAGGTTCATAAGGAGCCCCGGAAGGTACGTGTCACCGGAGACGTGCTGTTCCTTGACCATCTTGCCACTCCTGCCGAGATGGCAAGATACAATGAGAACACTTCAAAGGAAGATGATGCGATAATAGTGTGCCGGGAGAAGATCCTGAAGCACTCCCTTAACATGAAGCTCATAACCGCACACTTCCTGCTCGGGGAGCCCAAGGTCATCTTCTTCTTCACTGCCGATGAAAGGGTTGACTTCCGTGACCTCGTGAAGGACCTTGTGTCGGTATTCAAGATGAGGATCGAACTGAGACAGATAGGAGTGCGCGATGAATCCCGCCTCATCGGCGGACTTTCAGTATGCGGCCGTGATTACTGCTGTCATGCCATCACGGACAGGCTGGAGCCTGTTTCCATAAAGATGGCAAAGGAACAGAACCTGTCGCTTAACTCGATGAAGATCTCGGGCCCGTGCGGAAGGCTTTTATGCTGTCTTGCCTATGAGTATGACTACTATGTGGAGGAAAAGGCGTCAATGCCCGCGGAAGGCTCCAGGATTAAGATCAACCATGAGCTTTACAAGGTGAGTGAAGTCAACATCCTTTCAAGGAAAATAACGCTTTCCGGTGCGGACGGAAGGGTTCTTTATCTTCCGTTCGATGAAGTGTACTGGGATGATGAGAGCGAGCACTGGCAGGTGACACAGGAATGGGAGGATGAGATATTCTCCTCATGAGATAAAGAGTGAAAAATATCTCAATATTGTAAAACCATATATTGACCGAAGTTATGCTTTGTGTTAGTTTTGATAATCGCAGTTTTATACTGCCGTAAGAATAAAATACATCTACTCATGTAGACTTGGAGGAATAAAGTGGCTAACAGATCAGCTGAGAAGAGAGAGCGCCAGAACGTAAAGCGCAGAATGCACAATCGTATGATTAAGAGCAGTGTCCGCACACAGATCAAGAAGTTTGATGCAGCAGTCGTTGCAGGAGATAAGGAAGCAGCTAAGGAAGCTATGGCTCTCAGCTTCAAGCTCCTTGACAGTGCTGCCAGCAAGGGCGTGCTCCACAGGAATACGGCCAGCAGGAAGAAGTCCCGCATCTACAAGGCATTCGCAAAGCTCGCATAAGCTCTTTCCTCCCTCAGGGACAGAGATCATCAAAAACTAGGAGAATACAATAATGGAAGAGAAACTTACCAAAGCTGCCATAATCGAGAGTCTCCACAACAAACTCGGTCTGTCACGTACAGACATCCATCGTGTCATCGATGAACTGTTCGAGGAGATTAAGGATGGCCTTAAGGAAGACAGAGTCATAGAGCTCCGTGGTTTCGGTACCTTTGAAGTAAGGACCAGAAAGGGCAGGGAAAAAGCAAGAAATCCGAAGACAGGCGAACTTGTTGCCGTTGATACCCACGGTGTTGCCATCTTCCGTCCCGGCAAGGAACTTAAGGACTGCATCTGGGATCTCAGGGATGCAAAAGCAGAAGATTGACCGGGAGTTTGGTCTTGATTAACCTGTATGAAAAAAGAAGCCTCAGGACGCTGTGTTCTGAGGTTTTTGCATTAATAGTCTCCGCATTCGTATATTCCATTGCCTTTCCCGGCTTCGTCTCGGAAAAGGGACTGGGATTCATTGCATTCTTCGCGCTCATTCCTGTCTTCGCTGTCATAAAGAACACATCCTGGAAAGCTGTCGGTTTCCATGGCTTCCTGTTCGGAGTTGCGTTCTACTGTTTCTACAACTACTGGCTTCCCAACTTCCATAAGGGAGCCATCGTGATAGTAACGGTGATCAAGGGCGGTGAGATGGTACTGCTCTTCCTGGCACTGAAGGCAGCCGTCACATTCTTTAAAAAGCACGGTTATCTCCTTCAGGGGCTTATCTGGGTAAGCTATGCATATCTTTCTGAAAGCTGGTTCGCGGGATACCCTTACGGTACCGTGTGCTATGCGCTCTGGCGTTACCTGCCCCTTATCCAGATAGCTGAATACACCGGTATCTGGGTGATCATATACATGATGATCGTGCCACAGGCATTTTTGGGAGGATGGGCTGCGGACAAAGCGCGCGGCAATGGCGTGAAGTTCATCTCCTTCATTAAAGCCAGCATCATATTCCCTGCAGTCTATACGGTCCTGTTCATCATCTGGCTCATCACCGGATTCGTATCACTGAATTACTGGGAGAAGGCGGAACCGGCGAGGACGTGGCGCGTTGCCACCATCCAGCACAACCATGATTCCTGGCAGGGCGGGCTTACCACATACAGAAGGAACTTTTCCAACCTGAGAAGGCTCTCACTGGAAGCCATCAGACAGAATCCTGATATAGTCGTATGGTCGGAAACGGCTTTCGTTCCTTCCGTCAGCTGGCATATGAACTATTCCTACGAGGGTGCCGGGGATACGATCGGAAACGCTGAGACTGCCGAGCTTGTCAGGGAGTTCGTGGCATTCGGGGAAGAACTTTCAAAGCCCCTGCTCACAGGTAACCCGACAGGTGTGCTTGCAGACCCGTCCAGAGGCCCGATCGATCCTGAGACGGGAGAGCTGAACAGGACTGATTACAACTCCGTAATCCTTTTTGATGAAGGTACCATAAAAGAGTCGTACAATAAGCAGCACCTTGTACCCTTCACCGAACACTTTCCGTATAAGAAGTCCATGCCGTGGCTCTATAACATCCTTGTATCCCTGGACTACAACTGGTGGGAGCAGGGTGATGAACCCGTTGTCTTCGAGACTGACGGCGTGAAGTTCTCCACTCCGATCTGTTATGAGGATGTATTCGGATACCTCCCTGCGGAGTTTGTCCGAAACGGTGCGGATGTCATCGTCAACATGACAAACGACCGCTGGTCAGGAAGTGCCGATGCCGCCTTCCAGCATGCAACGATCGCAGTGTTCAGGAGCATTGAGACGAGAAAGACGATGGTGAGGAGCACCAACAGCGGACAGACATGCATGATACTGCCCACAGGAGAACTTACAGATCCCGTGGAGCAGTTCAGAATGACTTACCACATATATGACGTACCCGTGTACGAGAGTGCCACGTACGGTCATACATTCTATGTTGATCACACGGATGTACTGGCATATGCCTCGATTGCGGCTGGCGCGGCATTCCTGGCATTCGGTGCCGTGAATATGATCATTAAAAAGAGAAAGGAAAAGTAAATGGACAGGGAGACTGCATCCCTCATAGTCATCGGCAGTGAGCTTACCGAAGGCATCATTGCCGATAAGCACGGTATGGTGGTGTCGCGTGAGCTCACGGCTCTCGGTTACCACATGAATCAGCTGGTAGCAATTCCCGATGACGGAACGGTGGGCCATGTGCTTAAGGCACTTCTGAACAAAAATGACATCGTCATCATCACAGGCGGTCTTGGACCGACGAGTGATGACATGACGAGAAGTGCCGTTGCCCAGGCTGCCGGAAAGTCTCTTGTGAAGGATGAAGCCGCTTTTGAGCGTCTTCATGCAAGAGTGGGGGAAAGAATCTGGGGCGCAAACGAAAAGCAGGCATATTTCCCGGAAGGCTTTGCAACGATTCTCAACCCCAACGGCACTGCCGAAGGGTTTTACGGAGAAGCAGGAAATACTCTTGTATTCTGTCTTCCCGGCCCTCCGAGGGAGATGAATCCCATGTTCTACGACCATGTCCTTCCGTATCTTGCGCGTCTTAAGGGACACCATAACAGGAAGAGACTTGAGTACTCCACATACCTCATTGCCGAGGCAAAGCTGGAGGAGCTCACGAAAAAGGCATCCGGCGAGATATGCTGGGGAACCCGCTTCCAGGATTACAGGATATCCCTTTATGCGGAAGGTGATGAGGAAAAATCCGAAAAGGCAGTTGAGTGCCTCCGGGAAATGGTTGGCCCCTGTCTCATAGAGTACGGGGATGTCACCGCGCTCGGTGCACTGACATCTTTGCTCAGGAAGGAAAAACTCACCATATCCACTGCCGAAAGCTGCACAGGCGGCCTTGCGGCAATGCTTTTAACCGAGGAAAGCGGTGCCAGCACCTACTTCCCCGGAAGCGTTGTGTCCTACTCACCTGAAGTGAAGGAAAACGTTCTCGGCGTCAGTAGGGAGACAGTTGAAAAATACGGGGTCGTGAGTGAGGAGTGTGCCATTGAGATGGCAGAGGGCGTGAGAAAAAGAACCAGAAGCGACTATGCCCTTTCCATCACCGGTGTTGCGGGCCCCGATAAAAGCGAAGGAAAGGATGTGGGTACCGTATGCTTCGGCTTTGCCGGAAGGAACCGTAAGAGCGAGAGCGTGACGATTCACTTCTCATCATGGGGAAGAGCTTCCGTCAGACGCAAAAGCGCAACCGCTTCCTTCATCCTCATGAAGGCATTCATCGAAGGAAAGGGATCCCTTATTGACATCACTTCCATGTGGAATTATATTTAGGGCATAAAGTTCGATTACTGATAAACAGACTTACGATAATATCCTTACATCTGAATTTTTTTTGGAGAAACATTTCGTGACAGATGAAGATTTGTTTGAAGCAGCCCCTGCAGAGAGCGCAGTGAGCGCTCCTGCCGAAGACGTTAAGAAAGAAAAGAAAGTCGTCAGGGCAAAACGCACGATTAAAGTAAAGGTCAAGGCTGCGGAGCCTCAGACCGAGGTTCCTTCTGCCGCACCGGCTGAAGCTGAGGATGAAAAGGAAGCTCCCGCAAAGACGGAGAAGCCGAAGAGAAAACCTGTCAGAAGGACAAGAAAAAAGACTGAAGAGCCGGTTCCTGAAGCAAAACCTTCTGAGGAAGATAATCAGGGTACGCTTTTTGAGGAGCCTCAGACTCCCGCTCCGTCCGCTGAGGAAGTGAAAACGGAGGAATCTCCCGCACCGGTGCCTGCTGAAGAAGCACCCTCATCAGAAGAAGGTGAAAAGCCTCAGGAAGATGAAAACCCCGATGCACCCCAGAAGTTCGGCGGACAGAACAATAAGTTCCAGAACAACCGCAGGAACAGGAACAAGAATATCCAGAACAATAAGAGAAGGGAAGAGATCATTGAAATAAGTCTCGAGGAAAACCCCGATGCACCCCAGCTCTTCATTTCATTCCTCACCACCCAGCCGCTGGACACGCTCCGTGAGATGGCAAGGGAAAAGGGGATTGCCGAGGAAGTCATCCTGGACTGCAGGAAGCAGGATCTGATCAGGGAAATGAGCAGGCTCCACACCGCAAACGGAGGAGTGCTGATGGTGGAAGGCACCATCGAGATCCTTTCCGACGGCTACGGTTTCCTCCGCTACAGCATCAACAGCTATCTTTCAGGCACTGAGGATGTATACCTTTCCTCCGGCATGATCAGGGGGTGCGGCCTCAGGACCGGGGACACTGTATTCGGTCAGGTGAGAACCCCCAGGGAGAATGACAAGTTCTACTCCATGTTCCGTGTAATGACCGTCAACGGTGACACGCCGCAGGTTGCAAAACTCCGTGTCCCGTTTGACACCCTCACACCGCTCTTTCCCGATGAAAAGCTCAACCTTGAGTATGTTTCAAATCCGGAAAAGCCCGAGGACATGGACATCGCGACCAGGGTCGTCGATCTATTCAGCCCCATCGGTAAGGGACAGCGCTCCCTCATCGTCGCACCTCCAAGAACAGGTAAGACCGTGCTGATGCAGAAGATCGCGAATGCAATAACCACCAACCACCCTGAAGTCAAACTCTTCGTACTGCTCGTTGATGAGCGTCCTGAGGAAGTTACCGACATGAGACGCAACGTCAAGGGTGAGGTCGTTGCCTCAACCTTCGATGAACAGGCCACAAGGCACGTTCAGGTTGCCGAGATGGTGATCGAGAAGGCGAAGCGCCTTGTCGAGCAGCATAAGGATGTGGTCATCCTCCTTGACTCGATCACGCGTCTTGCCAGGGCATACAACCAGACGGTGCCTGCATCCGGAAAGATCCTCTCAGGCGGTGTTGATTCAAATGCACTGCATAAACCCAAGAGATTCTTCGGTGCTGCAAGAAACATTGAAAACGGCGGTTCACTCACGATCATATCGACTGCCCTCATTGAAACCGGATCCAGAATGGATGAAGTCATCTTCGAGGAGTTCAAGGGCACCGGTAACAATGAAATCGTCCTTGACAGGAGAATGGCAGATTCCAGGAAGTTCCCTGCGATCAACATAAAGAAGTCAGGTACCAGAAGGGATGACCTGCTGCTTTCAAAGGATGAACTTTCACGCCTCTGGCTCTTAAGGAATGCCGTTGCCAACATGGATGATCTGGAGATGAGCACGTTCCTCATTGACAAGATGAAGAAAACGCACAATAATAAGGAATTCCTGGGTTCCATGTCCGGGTCTGCGGCGAATGCGGCGACTCAGATGATGACAGGACTTAAATAGACGTTTGTCTGCTGTGAAAGCAGCAGATGGAAGATAAATCATTCGGAGGACCACAAAATGAAAAAAGATCTGCATCCCAACTATCAGTTACAGGAGATCCACTGCTCCTGCGGTAACGTCATCAAGACAAAAACAACTGCAAAGAACCTGCACGTTGAAATCTGCTCTGCATGCCATCCTTTCTTCACAGGCACACAGAAGCTTGTTGACTCCACAGGTCGTGTCGAGCGCTTCAACAAGAGATACGGCAAGACCAACTGATAGCATAATCAGACTGGATCATCAGAAGCAGTGGCATGAGACGTCACTGCTTTTTTGTTTCTTTCAGGTATTCTGTGTTATGGTGATATCGATCAGCTGGTGATAACCCTGCGGGAAAACCCACTTCAGCTGTGGGAGCACTTCAATGACATAACAGTTACAAAAACAGAATACCATATCGGCTCAGTACCGATACTTCAGAATCTGTACTTTGATCAGGATTAATTCCCTGAACCAACAAAATGAGTGGTCATCAGTGATTGATATCATCTATCCGTTTCAGATTTCCCTGCATTGATAGGTCATGAGCTTCAGACATGGCATGATGCAATCCTTATGGCCCTCATAAATTAATCATTTGCTCTCAATTTCATCAGGGTAAAATGGGATATTGTAGTTAATAATTAAATGACTTAGTTACTCCTGGAAAAATAGAAGTATATAAAATATTGACAAATATTAAAAAACAGATAATACATTACTGATAGGAGAATGAGTTTTTCTTAATTGAGGTGCATATTATGGTAAATATGAACGAAGTAATCAGCAGCAACATCATAGGCTATCTGAAACAGGCAGGAAAAAAACAAATTGATCTGGCAAATTATCTCGGCGTATCCAAGCAGGTTATAAGTAATATGCTGGGCGGAACCAGAACCATTAACGCTGCAGAGCTTCGGCAGATCGCATCGTATTTCCATATTCCAATGGATAAACTAGTAGTTATTCCCGGACAAGTCGTTGAAACGAACGTGGTGAAGGCATTCATGGGAAAAGTAGAGTCTGATGCGGCAAAGAA
>JBJEWN010000394.1:0-1961 GCA_051885075.1 Bullifex sp. | reverse complement strand
GAAAGACCGATGTATCTGTCTCCGCAGCTCCTTGAAAAAAGGGGAGTGACGAGCAGAATGGTGAAAATGACAATTGCTGTAAGTTTCTTCATTCCATAACCTCCTTTTATATCTGTTTGATCTGTTTGGCCGTCAGCCTGCATACACAGTAACCGATGAGTGTTCCCAGTAAGGCTCCGAAGAGTACGTCCGTTGGGTAGTGCACGAAGAAATACATTCTGCTGAAGCCTATCATTGCGGCAAACACCAGCGTGAAGATCCCGGCTCTTTTATAATTCATGAACACTGACACTGCTGATGCAAAAGCAAGCATGGAGTGAACTGACGGACAGGAATAACTTGAGGGGCGTTTCACGATAAGCGGGACGGAAGGATCTGCGTTGCATGGCCTGATTCTGCCGATGAGTTCCTTAAGAATACCATCCCCGATGAAGTATGCAAGAAGGTAACTGACAAGGACGCATATCCCGCATCTGCGGGTTCTGGGAATCAGGAAGAGGATAAGTCCCAGAATGACCCATATCTCCCCCTTTACACCCACAAAGTCATTGAATACCAAGACCATTATTTTATCGAGAACCGGATTATGCCAGCTTTGAATTACCTGTAACAGTGTCATTTCCATAATCCACCTCCTGCCTTGAAAAGTATTTTCAACTCCAATCATATAATCTTAAAGACCATGCTTACAACAGTCCGGGCTGTTAACTTTTTTGATATAAAGAAGACAGTTTTTCTCATGTGTGTTTAAAAAATCACCGCATTATTATGTTTTTTCACACCATGGAAAACTGACAGTCGGATCTGTGGTTTTTACCATTGATAGCAGAAAAAGAAGGTTAACAATGAGAAATCCGGGTATTGATTTATACAGGATTGTGCTTACGTTCATGATCTGCGTGCTCCACACGCTGGGACAGGGCGGACTGCTTGAGTCCAATGCTCCCGGAACGCTGTATTTCAGGATTTTCTGGCTGCTTGAAACAGCCGCATACTGAGCAGTGGACGGATATGCCCTGATAAGCGGATATACCGCAAGGGAAAAGGAATTCGATCTTAAGAGAATCAGTTCCTTATGGATACAGGTATTCTTCTACTCATTCATCATGTCCTTCATTGTCAGTGCATGCGGGCTGAAAGGAGACATGAGTACAAAGGCAATCATACTGTCCGCTTTCCCTGCATCCTCTGAAGCATACTGGTACTTCTCTGCTTACATTCCCCTTATCATACTTGAGCCGTTCCTTGTCAAGGGCCTCAAGAACGTCGACGATGAAGGACTGAAGACCCTGTTTATCGTGATAGTGGTGATTTTCTCCTTCTCCGGACTTGTCAGTGATGCCTATAAGACACAGGTAGGATACTCATTCATCTGGCTGACACTGCTGTTCATACTTGGTTACATCATAAGACGCCTAAAAAAATGTTTGAGGACTGGAGCAACGGGAAACTGCTGCTTGGCTCTGCCATTACGGTAGTGCTGTCATGGATACCTATGGCACTATCCGGAAATGATAAGCTTATCAGCTATATCTCACCGACCATCGTGTTTGACGGCATATTCCTCATGGTACTGTTTGCAAGGTTAAAGCCGAATGCAAAGTTCGTCAAAGCACTTGCACCCCTCACATTCGGTATATATCTTTTCCAGAACAACCGCATCATGTGGTCAACCCTCAAGGATCTGTTCCTTTTCGTGAATGACATGAATGTTTATGCCATTGTCCCTCTCGTCCTGCTGCTGGGCTTTGCCATATTCCTGGCAGGTACCGTGGTGGACTTTCTGAGGCTGCAGCTGTTTAAACTGATAAAAGCGGACAAACTTGCATCAGGACTCAACAGTCTGGCAATGAAAGGCATCGGCCTCTTAAAGAAGCTTCTGTACTGACATGTGGAGCAAATTCTTACCGCATATTTGAAAATTGGTGACTTTCTGATTTACAAGGACACTATACGTCGTA
>JBJEWN010000393.1:0-7899 GCA_051885075.1 Bullifex sp. | reverse complement strand
CTTCCTTGGCGGCAAAACGGGATGCCCAGTATTCGGCCCTGCCTCCCCTTTCCAGCTCATACGGGGTGAAAAGGTGCTCAAGCAGCCTTTCGGAGGGCTCTGCAAACCTCGAATTCTCAACTATGTCTATACCTGTCCTTATCACTGGGCATCCTTAAACAGGATCCTCACGGTATCAGGTTTGGCCCTGACCGCAAGGGAGGCATCAAGGAACACGTCCTCATTGTACTTAACGGTTACCGGTACCCGGGCAATCCCGGCTTCCCTGACCGCGGAAAAGTCCGCATGCGCACTTATGTCGGTTGGATCGACAAGGTAGATGAGTTCGTCATTTCCGCTGATGATGATGTCGGTGCGCGAAGGTACGAGTGACTCAGGGAGCACGACTGACTGATCGGGAAGGGTTACCGAGAGCGGTATCGTAATGACACGGGATGCCATGTTCATGTACTTGACCGCTATGAAGATCAGAAGGGCAATGATGAATGAGATTATCTTGGGGATCCACGATGAGAGGAATGAATTAAGCCCCTTATTTCTTTGCTTCATCTTCTTCCTCCTTCACATCCTGAGGCGTGATGTCATGGTAGCTCATCAGGGCAAGTATGACCCTCTTGATGGTCTCCCTGTCCAGGTCGTAGAAAATATTCGCATTGTATGCCAGCGACATCGCTCCGTTTTCCTCTGATACGATTATGATGACCGCATCGGAGTCCTCCGCAAGGCCGAGGGCGGCGCGGTGACGGGTTCCGAAGCTGGCATTTATTCCGGTCTGTGCGGAAAGGGGAAGGTAACAGGAAGCTGCCACGATCTTTCCGCCCTGGACGACAAGCGCACCGTCATGCAGCGGCGTATCATGGTCGAAAATCGTACAGATGAGGGAGGAAGAGAGATCGGCATTGAGCTTGGTTCCCGAGTCTATGACGGATTTGATGTCCGTGTGGCGGGGGAAAATGATCAGGGCACCCCTCTTTACCTGAACCAGGTTCTCACATGCATTGAGTATGGTATCTATCTGCTCAACGGTGGTCTGTGATCCGATTCTGAACAGCCGCGCCCTTCCGGAGAACAGGGTTGTGAATGCCCTTCTGAACTCAGGATGGTATATGATGCAGAAGAACATCAGCAGCGGCAGCGTGATCTTCCTGTAGATGAACAGCAGGAAAGTGAAATCGAATACCCAGCAGACACAGAAGAACATGGCATATGCAAGTATCACGATCACAAGCTGATAGATTTTGGTTGCAGCCACTGCCACATACAGCTTGTATATTATCCAGGCAAGGATAAGGATCTGCAGAAAGTCCCTGAGATAGGTCAGCAGGAATGCCGAATTTCCTAAACTAAACATACATCTTCCTCTTTGGAGGCCCAGTTCAGTGTCCTGGACACCGCCTTTCTCCAGAGTACTATCTTGTCAAGACGGGTCTGTTCTTCCATGGACGGCGTCCACCTGAGCTGTTCCTTCCAGTATTTTGACAGATTTTCCCGATTTTGCCAAATGTTCACGCTGAGGCCTGCGGCAAACGCGGCACCGAGTGCAGTGGTTTCAGTAATTCTTGGTCTGACAACGGGAATCGAGAGTATGTCCGACTGGAATTCCATGAGTGGATTGCTGTTCGTAAGGCCACCGTCAACCCTGAGCTCCTTAAGCTTTATTCCGGAGTCGAGTTCCATTGCCTCGAATATGTCATTTGCCTGGAATGCGGTTGCTTCCAGAACGGCACGGCATATGTGGGCACGGTTGACATATCCGGTAAGTCCTGCGATGACACCGCGGGCATCGCTTCGCCAGTGAGGAGCGAAGAGACCGGAGAAGGCGGGAACTATGTACACGCCTCCGCAGTCGGAGACTGATGAGGCCAGTTCATCGAGCTCCTTTGCATTTGAAACCATTTTCAGGTTATCCCTTACCCACTGCACAAGGGAGCCTGCAATTGCAACGGACCCCTCGATCGCATAGCGTGGCTTTTCACCCTTTGCCTGGAAGGCAACCGTGCTGACAAGCCCTTTGGTTGAGTAACAGAGGTTCTCACCAGTATTGACCAGCATGAAGCAGCCCGTGCCGTAAGTGCATTTTGCCTCCCCTTCGGAGAAACATGCCTGGCCGAAGAGCGCGGCCTGCTGGTCACCTAGTATGCCGCAGAGCGGAATCTTTACACCCAGTATGTCGGTTTCCCCATAGATTTCCCCCATGGAGGGAACTATTTCGGGAAGTGCGCTTTCCGGTATGCCGAAGAGGGAAAGCAGTTCTTCATCCCACTTCATGGTGGAAATGTTCATCAGCATGTATCTCGATGCATTGGTGACATCGGTTATGATCCTGCCGGTGAGCTTATATGAAAGATAACAGTCGATCGTGCCGAATACACAGCGGCCCCTGGCAAGACTCTCTCTCACCAGCGGAACATTCTTTATGAGCCATACGATTTTCGAAGCGGAGAAGTATGGTGAAAAAAGCAGACCTGTCTTCTCCCTGAGACGCTCTGAGGATATGAGGTCCCTGAATGATTCGACGATGGCACTTGCCCTGAGGTCCTGCCAGACGATGGCGTTGTGAAGGACTTCACCCGTCACCGGATCAAAGGGAATTACCGTTTCCCTCTGGTTCGTGATCCCGATTCCCTTAATGTCCCTGACATCGATGCCTGCCTTTCTGACAGCCTCCTTCATGACGGTACATGTGTTGTTCCAGATTTCCCCTGGATCATGCTCGACATATCCCGGATTGGGATAATACTGCCTGTGCTCCATCTGATGGCTGCTTACCGCCTCGCCTTTTTCATTGAACAGGATGAAACGGGTGCTTGTTGTACCCTGATCGATTGCTCCGACGTACCTCATGTGCTCTTCCTCTCTTTTCAGTGATTATATAGCATCATCAGGCACCGTGGTAGGGTTAATTGACAGGAAGGGTCCTTACTTCACACTCAAAGCGTTCTTCCTCCGGAAGGGAGGAGGCTGAAAGTGAGACAAATGAGCCGTTCTCAATTGCCGATGCGATTCTAAGCGCGGCTTCTTCCAGTTCCTGAGCTGAAACATCCAGAAGCGCCTTTCTCATCTCTGCCCTCATCTCAGGTGTAATGCCATAGAGGTACCTTCTGAAACCCACCATTGACTTCACTGCAGGCGCCATCGGACGGAGCAGTCTTCCGAGCACGGTGAGCTTGGCATTTTCCGCATCCTCCTCACGGATGACGGCATTCCTGACCGTTTCAAGTATGGTATCGAATGTAGTCTTCACATGGGGATCGCTGTGAGTGACCGTGATTATGGATTCCTCCAGGGAGTCAAGATACATCTCAACTCCGTATGCACCGCTCTTCATCCTGACTTCCTCCCAGAGGGGGCCTGAGGAAAGCATCGAAGTCACGATTTCCTCCGCTGCCTGTTCTCTTGACGGATAGGGGGATGCCTGTGCAGCAACCGCATTGTATGAAACAGCTGCGGGAATCGGGTAACTGATGAAACGGGAATTCTCGGTGACTGATCTTTCTGCCGCTTCAGGACGGGATGAAGGAGTGAATGTGTCAAGGAAACGCTCCGCTTCTTCAATGGCTGCACTTCCCTCATCCTCCTCAAGTGTCAGGTGGACCAGGTATCTGCCCTTATCCGAAAGTCTGCAGTACACTCTTTCAACCAGGGATGATGCACGATCGGGAGTAAGGGATGAGAAGAACTGCCATGCCTTGATTCCCATCACATCCTCACCCACGCTCTGGGACGGGGACAGTACCGCGGCTGCGGCACTGGCGGCAAAGGAAGAACCTGAATAAATTATGTTTTCCCTGAAATCACCGGCAGAGTCGCTGATGGCACTTGAAAGCGCCTGTTCATCGGTTACATCCGCATTCCTCAGGAGTGAGGCGACTGCCGACAGGGCAGGACGCATGTTACCCGGAAGCACTTTGGTCCTCACTATGAAGAAGCAGCGCACGCTTCCGTCACTCTTTCTTCCCGTCTCAAGACTGAAAGTCGTGGAACCGGTCAGCATCCTGAGTTTCCTGTGAACCAGTGTTTTTTCTTCCCCCTTCAGCCCTGTAAGGGGCAGGAGCCTTGTCAGGAGTGAAAGCACCCTTAAATCCTCATCAGCCAGATCGGAGACATCTGAGGCTATGTCCATGTATATTATTCCTCCGGTGAGCTGCTGCTGTATGATGATCTGACCGTGCTCTTCATTGGCTATGTCATTTATGACGACTGGAACGTCTGAAAGGGTCAGACGCGGCAGGGCAGCAATGTCCTCCTTACTGTCAGCGGATGAGATGAAGGCTCTGAAGGCCTCATCATCCTCACGGCTCAGAAGGGAAAGACGTTCATCCGCTGTCTGTCTGAGGCATCTGCTTTCCTCAGCCATTACATCAGCCGACGGTTTCACCGTCAGGGTAAGCCGGTGAGGATTATCCTTAAGGTTACGCCTGATCCACTGCCTGAAAAGATCGGGATCCTTCTCCCAGTCCGACCTTACCCGTGCGATTACAGAAGCAACATCGATGTCCTCCGCGATCGGTCTGTCATTTTCAAGGGAACGCACCGAGCGCAGGAACAGCCTGAATCCGTTGGGAATACCTCCCGGTATCTCCCGGGCCAGGAATTCCTGACGTCTGATGGCAGACTCAATGAGATCCTTCTCAAAGCCTTCCTCGGCAAGACATCTGATGGTATCAAGGAGGAACTGACCTGCCTTTCCGGTATCCTCATCCTTCACGCCGGTCATTCCGACGGCAAAGGGAATACGGGAAAAATCGGCACTCATTCCGCTCTGGGATGAAATGTCCTCAGCCAGACCGGAAGAAAGCACGGCACCGTAAAGCGGGCACGCAGGGCTCCCCAGCAGCGCATCCACGAGGACCGAAATCATCATTCGGTCATAGGCGGAGGAAGCATCTCCGTCCGTCAGGAAGCTCGTTATCACGGTAATCCGGTCATCACCGTCTGAAGTTGAGCTGTAAAGTGTCTTCTCCTCAGGTTTTTCCCAGCGATCAGGCACCAGCACGGCCACGGGTCTCTCCCTCTTTTCACACTGTCCGATGTATGAATCAATTATTTCCAGCTTCTCCTCAATGTCCACATCCTTACCGTAGAAGAAACACATGCCGTTTGAAGGATGGTAGTACTTATCGAAGGCTTTCAGGTATTCCTCATAAGTCAGAGTTGCGATCGAACGGGCTTCTCCTCCCGAGGAGTACTGATAGCACGTTCCCCTGAAAAGATCCCTGAGGGAGTGGGAGGATACGATGCTCTCATGGTTCAGCGTCTCATTCTGCATCTCGTTGAATACGACGCCTTCAAACGAATCTCCGTTCTGCCTTATGCCTTCGGCCATGAACGTTTCCTTTCTCAGAAGCGGTCTGAAGACGGCATCGGTGTAGAGTGAGAATATATTGTCGAAATCCTTTTTCAGAGGGGAAGCCCCGGGATACATCGTCCTGTCTGGGAATGTCAGCGCGTTGAGGTATGTGTTGCAGCTCGATTTCGAGATCGTGTTGAAGGGATCCCTTACACGGTAGCGTTCGCTGCCGGAGAGTATCGTATGCTCCAGGATGTGGAATACCCCGCTGGAATCATAAGGGAAAGTCTGAAAACTGTAGGCGAAAAACGATTCGCTGTCATCCGCATCAGCATAGCAGACACGGAAACCTGATGAATGTATGTAGTGATGAACATCAATGTTCTTCACTCTTTCTGTGCTCAATGGCTTAAAACCGCTCATGAAGTCTAAATTAGCAAAGAGAACGATGAAAAACAACCATTCTTCTGATATTATGGAAACCATGGAATTCAATGACGGAAAACCACTGATACTGGGACACAGGGGACTTCCCACCCGTTTCAGGGAAAACACGATTCCCTCTTTCAGGGGGGCCGTGGATGCCGGAGCGGACGGTATTGAGCTCGACATTCACCTGACGAAGGACATGAAGCTTGCCGTAATACACGACCACAATACGAAACGGACCACGGGAGTGGACATGGATGTGGAAAAAGCAATGCTGGCTGAACTTCAGGAAGCGGACAGGGAAATCGTCACGCTCGATGATGTGTTCGATGAATTCGGGGACTCGTTAATATACGACATCGAGCTGAAGGAAAAACCATTTGCCTTTTCTCCCATTGCGGAAATGGCTCTTGAGACCATGAGGCGGCATAACCTTGAGGACAGGATAATGGTCTCATCTTTCAATCCGTTCACGGTCAGGGCATTCAGACGCCTCGAAAGCGGCATTCCGGCAGCCCTTATCTACGACATGGTCAATGGTGTTCCCCGTCCGATGAGAAGGGGACAGGGCAGGATGATATGTCACCCCGACTTTCTGAAACCGGGAGTCATCATCGCTCCTCATCAGGCCAGAAAGCTGAAGGTTCCCTTCTCTGTCTGGTGCGTTGACACAAAAGAGGAAATGCAGCGCTTTGCCGCACTCGGTGCTTTTGTGATAATCACGAACAGGGCAGATGAACTTCTGAAGTGATCAGAGATACCGGGTAAACTGTGATGCGGTAAGGCGTCCGTATGATGTGAAGAGTTCCTCGGTAACTGCATCCAGATCACGGCCCCATGCCACGCTCTGGGTATCGTAGTCATATGAGATTATCTCACCGGTTTCAAGATCCGCAAGAACGGTATACCCCTGGGATGAGATCACATAATCCCCCAGTGGCGTGCGTTTGCCCGCATCACGCCCTACCCTTGACCAGATGATGTATTTCTTGTCGGGAAAACGCTCCCTGGCTTCGGAAAGCACGCTCTCCCACTCACTTCCGGAGATGGATGCCACGGTTACGCTGATTCCGTCTTTTTCAAGATATGTAACAAATGCCTTTTCACTCCAGGAAGAGGAAAGCTCCTCTCCGTTTTCATCGTACTCACTGAATGCAGTCACGATTCCTTCCCTGGAAGTTCTGCTTTCAATTGCGTAGTCAAAGGTAATCCTGGTATCTTCTATCTCCCTGACAAGGGGCTCATAGGTTATGTCCTTAGTGGATAGGTCCAGGGAGAATTCCACACTGCCGATGTCAGCCATGCGGGGATATTTCTTGGAGAATGACACCTTGCCGTCATCACCGGTTACTTCCCTGTAAGAATAGCTGTAAAATCCGTCATCATGGTCATGGACCTGTATGGTCACCAGTATGGGTGCTCCCGTCACCCTTGGGGATAGCACGCCTTTATCCCTTGACACGATGAGCGTGCATTCACCTGTTTCAGGAGATCTGTCAGCGATCCTGAACCTGATGTTCCTGGCAATTTCCGCAGCTTTCGAGAGGAATTCCTCTGCACTGTATCCGGGAACAGGCCCATCGGAAAGGACGTCAGCAGCCCTGATCCAGGCATCAAGCGCAGCTATGTCATTATTGAATCTGTAATACTCCATTGCCTCAGCGGAAAGTGCCTCAATGCGCTCAAGGCGGTCCCTCATGGCAATGTACTCCGGGGAACGCATGGTATCGAAGACACTCCTGTCAGCCTCGGCAAGCATGTAAAGGACACCTTCGTTTTCCTTCGTTTCCTTTATCCTGAAACCAAGATCGGATATGGTTCCAAGGGTTGAAAGTTCACGGTAATATGTACCTGTCACTTCATATCCGAGTTCCGCTGAAACCTGTGAGAGCAGCTCCCGGTAGTTTTCGTTGTACCGCTGGCTGGAGGAATCAGCATCACTGCTGCTGACAAAGTATGAATAATCTTTTTCTTCCGGCTTCATCAGTGCCCATGCCGGTATTCCCGTGTATGCCGACTCGATCATTGTGGAAACGGTACGGCATGATACAAGAAAGAATGCAATGATAATGATTAATGATAGTTTTTTCACCGTATCAGCACTCCCGCCTTAAGTTCCATGGTATCGATTGAGAAATAACTGAATTTATCGTTCCTTATCTTAAGCGCTTCCATTCCCA
>JBJEWN010000392.1:0-7931 GCA_051885075.1 Bullifex sp. | reverse complement strand
TCACATCCTACAGACTTAAAAAGCGCTATCACAGACTGAAGGACGGTGAATTTGTTGATCTTAACTCCAAGGACGTTGAATCGCTCTCTGAAATGACTTCCTCCCTTGGACTGTCAGATGACGACATTGAAAACGGCGGGAAACACTACTCCCCGTTCATGTCACCGTACATAGATGAAGTTTTCACGTCAAATGATGATTTCCAGTGCGAAAAGGACAGTGCATTCAGGACGATGATGAAGGATTTCACATGCTTCAGGGAGTCTGAGGATGAAGTGCCGTCAGAGCTGAATGCGGAACTCAGACCTTACCAGAAGGATGGCTTCAGATGGCTGAAAACCCTTCATGACTGCGGATTCGGCGGAATACTCGCAGATGAGATGGGCCTTGGAAAAACCGTTCAGGTGATCGCCTTCATCGCATGTCTTAAGGAAAAAGGGAAGGGCGGCCCGAGTCTGGTCGTGTGCCCATCATCCCTTGTCTACAACTGGGAAGCGGAAGTGCGGAAGTTCGCACCGTCGCTTAACGTAATGGTTGTATCCGGTATACCTTCCGTCAGGAGAATGCTTCTCTTCGGCTACAGGGAGGCTGATGTGATCATAACTTCCTATGACTCTCTGAAACGCGATACCGGGCTTTATGAAGGAAGGCGCTTTCATCTCTGCTTCCTCGATGAAGCCCAGTACATCAAGAATCATGATACGGAGGCGGCAAAATCAGTTAAGAAAATAGAATCTGACGTGCGCTTTGCCCTGACCGGAACCCCGATAGAGAACCGGCTTTCAGAGCTCTGGTCAATATTTGATTTCCTTATGAGCGGGTATCTTCGTACCTACGATGCCTTCAGAACGGAATTCGAGATACCCGTGATGAAGGAAAAGAACAGGGAAGCATCGGTAAGGCTTCAGAAACTGGTTTCCCCGTTCATCCTCAGAAGACTTAAATCGGATGTGCTTAAGGATCTTCCTGAGAAGCTGGAGGAAGTAAGTCTCTGTGAGCTTACCGGTGAACAGAGAAAACTCTATGATGCAAGGGTCCATCTTATCAGAAAGGATATTGAGAACAGCAGTGATGAGGAATTTTCGAAAAACCGCCTCATGATCCTCTCCGAGCTCACAAGACTGAGACAGCTGTGCTGTGATCCATCCCTGTGCTATGAGAACTTCATGGAACCATCTGCAAAGCTTGAAGCCACGATGGAGCTTATCGAGAGGGCAATCGATGAAGGTCACAGAATGCTTCTGTTCAGTCAGTTCACGTCAATGCTTTCAAGAATAGCCGCAGAGCTAGACCGGCGTCACATAATGTATTTCACCATAACGGGGGCAACTGCAAAGGAAGAAAGGGTGAGACTTGTGGATGCATTCAACAGGGGAAACACACCGGTATTCCTCATTTCCCTGAAGGCGGGCGGAACGGGACTTAATCTTACCGGTGCCGATGTCGTCATTCACTATGATCCCTGGTGGAACGGTGCCGTTCAGGATCAGGCTACCGACAGGGCACACAGAATAGGTCAGACAAAGGTGGTCACGGTGTATTCGATGATCGCGAAGGACACGATCGAGGAGAAGATAAAGGAACTGCAGGAAAGCAAGAAGGACCTTGCAGATGAGATTCTCTCAGGTGAGCACGTCAGCCTTTCATCCCTTTCCAGGGCAGAGCTGCTGGATCTGCTTTCTTAGAGTAATCATGCATTATAAGTCCGCGAAATGTGGATAAAAAACATGGATTTCGCGGACTTATAATTGATTTTCTCAAGTTAAGATGTTATAATTTTATTAATGAAAAGAAATAACAGGTTAATTGGCAGGAAAGAGGAATGTGAACGCCTTGATAAATGCATGAGTTCCGATAAGGCCCAGCTTGTCGTAGTGTACGGAAGAAGACGTGTAGGAAAGACCTTCCTCATAAATGAGTACTTTGAAAACCGGTACGCTTTCAAGCTCACCGGAGTTTTTGGTCAGAGAAGAAATCAGCAGCTTGCCAATTTCACTGCGGAACTGAACAGACGATCGGACAGGAAGTATTGCCAGCCCAAAGACTGGACAGAGGCATTCAATTTTCTCAGAGAGTACATGGAAGACCTTGATGAGGAAACAAAGCATGTATTCTTTCTTGACGAATTACCCTGGCTTGACAGCAGAAAGTCAGGTTTCCTGCCTGCTTTTGAGTACTTCTGGAACGATTATGCTTCAGTCAGACATAACTGTGTATTCATATTGTGCGGTTCCGCAACATCCTGGATGGATGAGAAAATATCCGGAAACAGGGGTGGCCTCTTCAACAGACAGACATGCAGACTGTACCTTGAGCCTTTTACCCTTTGTGAAACCGAACAGTTCCTGTTAAGCCGCGGTATTACATGGTCAAGGCATGACATTGCGGAGTGCTATATGATAATGGGTGGCATACCATATTATCTTGACCTCCTGGATCCTCAGCTGTCACTGTCCCGGAACATCGACCATCTTTTTTTCAGAAGGAAAGGTGAACTCTGGGATGAGTTTGAACACCTTTACAGAACACTTTTTCCTGACAGTGAATACTATGTTGCGGTTGCATCCGCACTGAGTGAGAAGAGAGGGGGAATGACGCGTTCCCAGATATGTGAGAAAGTCGGAGCCTCGAAAGGCGGTGATATAAGCAGAATACTTAAGAACCTGACTCTGTCCGGATTTGTTTCCGTCAATGAATATTATGGGAGCAAGAAGAAGGACGCACTGTATCAGCTCTCTGATTACTATTCCATGTTTTATTTCAGGTTTATAAAAGATCATTACGGGAAAGATGAGCATTTCTGGTCAAACACAATTGAAAATGCATCAAGAAAAGCCTGGGAAGGACTGACTTTCGAACGCCTATGCAAGGACCATATCAGACAGATCAAACGCAAGCTTGGAATATCCGGTGTGCTGTCTGAGGAATCTTCCTGGTTCGTCAGGGCAGATGAGGATAAAGGCATATCAGGCGCTCAGGTTGACCTGATAATAGACAGACGGGATCATGTTGTGTCTCTGTGTGAAATCAGATACTCCATTAACGAGTTTGAGATAGATAAAACCTATGATGCCAGCCTCAGAAACAAAATAGCCATGTTTACCAAAGTCACTCATTGCAGGGCTACAGTCCAGCTGGTAATGATCACGACATTCGGAGTCAAAAGCAATAAATACAGCGGGCTTGTGGGAACTCAGGTAGTTCTTGATGATCTGTTCTCTGAATGATCGCTGAATAGTTATAAGTCCGCGAAATGTGGATAAAAAACATGGATTTCGCGGACTTATCATTCACTGCCGTATGAAGTTTTCTTTCGTGAGTTCCATGAGAATCAGGTCATCGTCCTCAATGCATCCGGTCTTCACGAAGCCAGTCTTTTCATAAGTCCTAATCGCTCTCGGGTTGAATGCAAAGACATCCAGTGTGAGTTTTTCAAGTTTCAGCACGTCAAATGCAAAGGAGCATGTCTCATTTGTCACCCATGATCCCAGCCCTTTGCCGCAGAACTCCGATGAGAAGATCGCGATGCGGAAGTTTGCGGATTTTCCCTCCTCAGTGAACTCATTGATGATGCTTTCCCCGATGATCCTGTCGCCCCGTGTAAGCAGGAAATGATGATAATCATCCCTGCCGAGGTTTGAAAGGAAGAATGATGCAACCTCATCATGGGTGAAATCACGCCGTGATCCCGTCAGGCGGGCTACTTCCTCATCGAGGGGACAGTAATTCTGAAGATAGTATTCTTCGGCATCCTCTTTTTCCGCACTGCGGAGGATGAGGCTGCCGTTTGTCCAATGTGCTTTCGGTTTTGCCATGTGGCTATATTGAATTACAGAAGGAAAAATAGCAACGTTTCTGCTTTCTGCACTCATCCATATTCTGCTATCATCATCAGACATGGACGACTGGAAAAAACAATTTAGCGAAAAAGATATAAGCAGGGCTGAAAAGTATCGTGTAACGGACCTTTGTGCCAAAGGTAAGGCTTGCTACGTCGGTGATGTCAGAACCACTGTCACAAACCATGTGAAGGTATACAGAGATGGCTCCGGACTTTATGGGGAGTGTTCATGCGGAAGGGACAGGGATGATCCGATGTGCATCCACATGGCAGCCATGTGCAATCAGATCGAGATGACTGATCCCGGGTTTTTCGGTTATGTTACGAAATGGAGTGAAGCAGAACTCAAATCCCGTGCCGTCCATCCTTTCTCTGCCAGTGATGGTGAAGGATGTTACTTTGACACCAGGAAGATCTTTTCATGCTTTGAGAATATTACTGAGGCAATGGTCAGTGCTGCGGAAAAGCTCATTGACAGCGGGAAGGTAACCGGTTTTGATATTGGTCCGAGCGGAAATTACCTGAGAAGTTCCTGCACCATTCAGGATGTGAATTCGGTCATTAAGACTGAGATGTTCATCAGTACGGATCGTGTGGCCGAGTGTGAATGCTCGGATGGCGCAGGTGATGGCCCCTGTGAGGAAAGTGACGTAAGTCAGAGATACTATTACGGGTTGGCATACTTCAGACGGAAAAAGCACGATAAAACGCCATGCATACATAAGCTTGTCCTGGCATTGCTGACCGCACGTTACATCTGGGAAAAAGATCCAGGGGATGCCACTGACTCCAATGCAGAGGAGCTGATGAAATATGTTGCCGCAGGAAGGAAGATCTTCCGTCCTGATTTTTCAGAAAAACGCGAGCTTCATAAGGAAGGACAGGTCATAGACATCGTTCCCGTACTCAATAGCAGGGAAAACAGGCTCTCATTCACGATCGGAGTCGAGAAACAGTTTGTTGTAAATGATTACTTAAACCTTGTGGACCGATATAAGTCAGGAAGTACAATGCAGCTCGGAAAGAATACAGTCATTGATTTTTCCTCTGATGGCATGACCGAACGTGCCGGTACGGTCATGAAGTTCCTTTCCTCAATTGGGTATGTGAATTCGAAGAAATATATGGATCTGAAACCAGCAGTGCTCGATTCACTGTATCAGTTATGTTCAGAGACAGAGGTCGTTAATGAACATGGCAAGGTGATGGAAGTATCACAGGCTCCTGCAAGGCTGAAGTATGATTTCATGATAACAAAGCATAAAGGTCAGGAGAACATGATTGCGGTCACCATCACTTTCCCAAGGAGAGGCGACAGCTGGGACAGGGGATATCTCATCGATGAAAACAGAATTGTCATGATGGATATCAGAAATCTGGGACCTTTCTGCGACATGGTACCCGAGAGCCCTCCGTTTACGAAAAAGTATTCTTTCGGAAAAGCAAGAATACCGGAATTCTACAACAACGTGCTTCCGCAGCTGGAGCAGTATGGGGAAGTGAATCGCAGCCTTTTCAGCGACAGCGCCAGATGGGCTGCCATCGTACCTTCCTTTACGTTCTTCCTGGATATGGAGGGTGAATGCATAACCTGTGAAGCTCATATGATGTTCGAAGGAAGGGACACAGTTCTGATCCGTGACTCTTTCAGGGATGACGGTGAACATACAGATGCCAAGTGGGTTAAAAGCCAGCTGAAAGCACTGTTTCCGGTAAACAGTTACAGTCTCTGGGAAACTGAGACTGGCAATACCGATCAGATGTATACGGTTCTCAGGGATGGTCTGCCGGTCCTTCTGGGGATGGGAGATGTGAACATTTCAGATACCCTGAAGAACATCACTGTGAGAAAACCATCCGTCATCAATGCAGCTGTTTCCTTTGAGAATGACCTGCTTGAGCTGGACATTGAGACAAAGGACATGAGCGGAGAGGAACTTCTCGAGCTGCTTGCTTCATACCGCCTGAAAAAACGCTATCACCGCCTTAAGGACGGTTCGTTCATAGACCTTTCAGACAATGCCCTTGATGACTTTGCCGAGGTTGCAGCTTCACTTAACCTCACCGATGACCAGATCATATCGGGACACGCCGAGTTCGGAGGATACAGGGCACTGTTTATCGATCAGCTGCTGGAGGGCAGGAAGGACATCGTCACTGACCGTGACGGAACCTTCAGAAAGATGGTCAGGGACTTCACGGGATTCAGGGAATCGGATGAGGAAGTTCCATCCTCCCTTTCTGCCGTGATGAGGCCTTATCAGAAGGATGGTTTCAGGTGGCTGAAAACTCTTTATGATTACAGATTCGGAGGAATACTTGCCGATGAGATGGGACTTGGAAAGACAATCCAGGTCATATCGCTGATGCTCTCCCTGAAACAGAGCGGAGTGGAGGGAACAAACCTTGTGGTGTGCCCTGCATCACTTGTCTACAACTGGGAAGCAGAGCTTGAAAAGTTCGCGCCTGAGCTTTCCTGCTCGGTGATGGCAGGAACTCCGGAGGAAAGAAAGAACCTTATCGCTTCCATCGGAAAATATGATGTGGCCATCACATCATATGACCTTCTCAAACGTGACATAAGTTTATATAAGGACAGGAGTTTTCACCTCCTCATCATCGATGAGGCACAGTATGTGAAGAACCAGGGAACGGGTGCATCGAAGACAGTCAGGATATTAAATGCAAAGGTCCGTTTTGCACTTACGGGAACTCCGATCGAAAACAGGCTCTCGGAGCTCTGGTCGATATTTGACTTCCTGATGCCCGGCTTCCTCTATAACTACGAGAGGTTCAGAAGGGACATAGAACTTCCCGTCATGAAGAAGAGTGATGCAAAGGCATCGTCAAAGCTTAAAAGCATGGTGTCCCCGTTCATCCTCCGCCGTCTGAAGACGGACGTTCTCCGGGACCTTCCCGAGAAGCTTGAGGAAGTAAGCTACTCCGAGATGACGGAAGGTCAGAGAAAGCTCTATGACGCAAAGGTCCTGCTTGTGAGAAAGGAAGTTGAAGAGAGCGATGAGCAGACCTTCAAAACCAATAAGCTCCGGATCCTTTCAGAGCTGACAAGACTCAGACAGCTCTGCTGCGATCCATCGCTTGTATTTGAGGACTATAAGGAAGGCTCAGGTAAGCTCGACTCGACGATGGACCTTGTGGGAAGGGCCATTGATGAAGGTCACAGGATGCTTCTGTTCAGCCAGTTCACATCGATGCTCTCGGTAATAGCGGGTGAGCTTGATAAAAAGAACATCAGGTACTATGTGATCACGGGTGAAACACCGAAGTCGGAGAGACTGAGACTTGTCGAAAGCTTCAACAACGGAAGCACTCCCGTCTTTTTGATCTCCCTGCGTGCAGGAGGTACCGGTCTTAACCTTACAGGTGCCGATGTCGTCATCCACTATGATCCCTGGTGGAATGCAGCCGTTCAGGATCAGGCAACCGACAGGGCTCACAGGATAGGGCAGACTAAGGTTGTCACTGTGTACTCCATGATCGCAAAGAACACTATCGAGGATAAGATCATAAAGATGCAGGAGAGGAAGAAGGACCTGGCCGATGAAGTTCTCTCGGGTGAAACCGCAGGTCTTTCATCCCTGACGCGGGAGGATCTCCTGGAGATGCTTTCCTGACGGGTTTGCCTGCAGAAAAAAACTGAACACAACTTTCCTTTTCCCGGTTGTTTCAGTCCTTTATAATTAAGGAAGACTGACATAAGGAAGATATACCATGCGGATAGCTGACGAAGAAGATCATGGAATTGAATTCAGGCAGTCCCGGAGTACTGAAATGCTGACGGCGGAAGAATGTTTGTCGGAGTCAGGGATGATGGTGAAGTAATTGGCCTTCAGAACAGCAGACAGCTCATGGAAGATATTCCGAATGCAATAGTCAGTGCATTCGGAATGTACGATGTCAAGGTGTTCCTGAATCTAAAGGTGTTACGTACATCAGAATCGGGACGACCCTTCAGATAATCACTCAAACTTCGCAGTTGCTTAAGCCGCTTTTGAGTCCTTATTCATTTGAAGAAATTGTTTGATTTCTGAAGGCAGTGCCCCCAGGAACTCATCAAGCAAAGCCTGCA
>JBJEWN010000391.1:0-7935 GCA_051885075.1 Bullifex sp. | reverse complement strand
TGTCAGGGTTTTCCCACACCTTCACATCCATGGGACACGATGTTCTGCATGCGCCGCACCCTGTGCACTTATCATGGTTTATCTCGATGTGATGCACGGAAACGGGATTCAGAAGTCCGTAGAGGGCCCCCAGCGGACATAGGTATTTGCAGAAAGGTCTTGCATACTTTACGGAAAGTATCATTACAAGAACAAGAAGAGATGCTTTCCGGAAGAAGGCTGAGCCTATCAGATTCCTCAATGATCCGTTCAGAATCGTAAGCGGTATTGCCCCGAAAAGGGTACCGGACGGACAGATCCAGGCACAGAAAGCAGGGGAACCCGACAGCACGGGAAGCAGGAAGACAAAAAATGCAAGGACTGCATACTTCAGGTATTTCAGTACCTGATGTCCCGGCAGGTTCTTTCTTTTCTTCATGACAGGTATTTTGTGAAGCAGTCTCTGAACAAGTCCGAAGGGACAGATCCAGCCGCATACGAAGCGGCCTGAAAGGGCTCCGACGACAAGTATGAAACCAAGCACGTAAAGGGAAAGCGTGAAGGAAGCGGTTCCCGATACTGCCTGCAGGGCCCCTATCGGGCATGATGTGACCGCACCGGGACATGAGTAGCAGTTAAGCCCGGGCGTGCATAACTTCTTGAGGTTTCCTTTGTAAACATTACCTTTGGCAAAACCTTTGAGATATCCATTCTGGAAGGCAAATGCCGCAGCCTGCACGAAAAGTCTGATCCGTGATGTTTTCATGCAAGACCTATGCACTCAAAGCAGACACTGACTGCTTTCTGAAATATGTAAGCACTCTCACCCCTGAGGAGTCCAAGGGCTATCAGGATAACACCTGCCGCAATCAACACAATACCCGGATATCTTTTCACGTCACAGATGATACCATGCTAAAAACATTATGTTAAGAAAGGTCATGCATCACATCCTCTTATTCTTAAATGCCTCAGCGATGATATAGGATGCCCCGGTGTTTCAGGCAGCAGGGCTGAATGGTGCAGGCACTTTCTGCTGCCACATTTTCCTGATATCAGACCTGTGTTTTGCCAAAACGGCAGAACAGTTTTTCAGTGCGACAGAATCCCTCTTAAAATCTTTGTCACTTCTGCTTGCAGTGAGCTCAGATACCTTCCTCACATCTGTGGCCCTGACAAGTTCTTCTTCAGGATTCCTGACCTGAACCGGAAAAAGAAGCTTTACGCTGGAAGGACATATCTTTCTAAGCCATTCTGATGTTTGCAAAGAGATGTGAAGAAGTACATACATCGGCATCAAATACAAAAACAACATATCCATCACGGACTGACAGCAGATGAGATGGTGACAGTTCTTCATGTACGCAATGCAATACCCGGACTTTTCCGGGGATAATCTGTTTTGTATTGTTTTTAGTGTTTCCAGCCGTACATCCTCATGATCAGGAAAGATATCGCGAAGCAAGCATTGCCGCTCCCATTACCGCAGGATACAGGCTCTGACGGTAATAAACGGAAGGGTCAGTCTCCTTAAGTGCTTCAAGCAGGGCATTCCTGAACGGAGTGTCCTTATCGATGAGACCACCGAAGAAAGCTATGGGGGCATCATCAAGACCGGAGAGAGAGTGAACGCCTTTGATCTGCTTTGCAAGTTTCATTGCATTTTCCCGGAGTATTGTTCGTGCACTTTCATCACCATGCCTGGATGCCATGTCGACAAGGATTGCCAGGGATGCAACCGCCGTCTTGTCACCGGAATACACGTATTTTATTATTTCTTCCCTGGAAGTGAGTCCTTTTTCACCTGAAAGAAGTCCTGTCAGCATTGTCCTGCTTCCGGTTCCGTCCAGCTCGGCCGCGACAGCCTTCAGGGCATCGCGGCCGAGGGCATAGGCACTGCCCTCATCACCGATGAGGTGTCCCCACCCTCCGGTTCTGACGATTCTCCCGTCAACGGTTTTCGCAAAACAGATGGAACCTGTTCCGGCAATCACCGCAAGTCCCGGTTTTCCTCCATGGGCACCTTCCAGTGCGATGACATGGTCACCTGTAAGATCGTATTCAATACCGGCCCCGGAAAACACTTCATCGGCAATCATCCTCATTGCCGGATTGCTGACGCCGGCTGCCCCGATCGTGAGATGAACGCATTTCCCGAAGGAATTAAGGTATGATGCCATTTCCTCAAGCAGGTTCCTGAATTTTACTTCACCTATGCTGTTGAGGTTGAAAGCGGAAAAGCGCCTTCTGTCAATGATGTTTTCATCCCTGTCGATCAGGACACAGGAGGTTCCGGTTCCGCCTCCGTCAATACCGGCAGCAAAAGTACGCATTAAACTGATCCTCCGAAAAACACATGTTCGATGGCACGGGCAACACCGTCATGATCATTGTCCGCCGTGACGTGATCGGCAAAGGATTTTACTTCATCGGAAGCATTTCCCATAGCGACTGCAAAGCCCGCTTTTTCAAAGGCGGGGATATCGTTGACATCATCCCCGATGACCATTATGGATTCCAAATCGGTTTTGCAATAAAAGGAAAGTTCCTCAAGCCCCGTTCCCTTGTTTATCCCTCCGGGCATGATCTCAAGAAAGTCCCGTCCCGGATAGAAAGTTACCGGGGGACATTCATCCAGTTCCCTGATCAGCACATCGTAAAGTTTTTCAATTTCCCCATGCTCAGGATGCATGAATATGACCTTGTTCGCATCCGACACTTCCTCAAAGGGGCTGATAATGCTCTTTCTGCGGTATATTGGAAGCTTATTCTCATAAAGGTATCCGCGATGATGCTCGGTAAACCAAACATCAGCACTTAACATGAGCATATCGACACCAGTGATCCGCTGGACCCTCACGATGGAGGAAAGCACTTCAGGGGGAAGAGTGTGACATGTCAGATGACCGAATGCACTGCTGTAAAGCATGCATCCGTTGAGGCATGAGGAACAGCAGGTAAAGCCCAGAGATGAAAAACAGTTCCTGACGGAGATGTTCGGACGTCCGGTAATGAATGCAAATGGGATGTTCCTTTCCCCTCTGAGTTTACTGATCCATCTGATGTTTTCCTCACTGATGCTTCTGTCACTTTTAAGCAGTGTTCCGTCCAGATCACAGCAGACCATTCTGATATTTCTCATGTGATGATTATCACCCGAAGAGACCGATAGTGCAAGAATTGAATTATGGCATTCCGGATCTAACTGATTGCCCTGATCACCTCGGTCATCGAATGCACGGAGACGATGTTGTCACGCTTTATGAAAGGAATGCACCGCTGCATTATGTTGTTCCTTCCGATATCACAGAGCGCACTCCAGCCGGGCAGCTCTTCCTCAACCCACGCCATCAGTGCCATTTCAAGCCAGTTGATCATCCATCTGCTGTCAGGTCTTTCATCGGAAATTACACCGTCGCTTCCCATGTAGTCCTTGAGAAGCGAGAAGAACATCATATCCATCGGAAGGGTCCTGAGACACCCGGGGTAGTTGTCAAGGCAGATAAGGCAGTAGGAAGCAGGGTCATAGAGTGAGGGAAGGTGGCTTGTGCGCAGCACTGTCCTCCGCTCAGCGGCCCTGAAGAATTCCTCCACGTCCTTAAGACTTGTCAGAGGATCATCAGGTGTGTCATCAAAGGTGAAGATAACTCCCTTCAGCCCATAGTAATCCCCGTTAACCATCCGGAAGTACCTAAGTGCAAATGTGTACAGACCCGGATACCTGATATCGGAAAAGGTGAAATCAGGATAGTAAACGCCTGTGCGCCCGATTTCATCGAGCACGCGACACTGCTGGATAGTCCAATACATCTCATTCTCCCTGTTTAATGTAGTTCCATAGCCATGATGTATATCTGTCCACACACCTATCTCTGCTAGCAATATATCACAGTATTAATAATAGTGTTAAGATGATATGCAATTTTTCTCTGATATATTACTTATTTAAACATATGAATTTATAAAGATACAAAACTTATATGATCCAATTTTAAACCAAATATTTATCCAATTAATTGGTTTAAAAAACTACTGATTTTTTCTATCCGATCATGAATCATCTTATTATATTTCATCCAGGAGCTTTCCTCATCTACCCCTCCAGCAAGTAAATCAGATCAGACTAACAACCAACACTGAGGAAAGCTCTTTTCTGTTTCCTTTAGGTAACTGCACTGTTTTTCCATCTCGTATTACGGTTCACCTTCTGATATACTCACTACTGTTGGAGAAGTACAGAGTTGCCCAGGATTACACCGGACAGAATCGAAACCATGATCAGTGAGGAAGCGGGAATACGCCTGTTAAGGGCGCACTCCGCCCCGCTCGTCATGGCATTCCTGTATTCAGTTTTCAGGAACGGAAATGTTTCCGAAGTGACGTATGATGAGTTCTGCATCAGACTTGAGTCTTTCCTTGCGGAGCACGTGAATGAGGAAGAAAAACTTGAGGATGACATTGCTTCCGATGATTCATCACTCGTCTTTCAGGACCTTTCCTCCAGGGTAAGGTCCTACGCTGAGGACTGGTTCAGTGAAAAAAAGCGTTACATCTACCGCTACTACAACCAGAACAAGGAAGAGATGGTGCGCCCCTCCCCTTCCGTCATCAGGCTCTTTTCCTACCTGGACGGGATAATGGAATCGGACCTCATAACAACGGAAAGTTCCTTCAACTACATCCTTACCCAGCTCAGGAACCTTTCCGAGAACATGAAGGAAGATCCTGAAGCAAGGATCAGGGAACTTAAGGAAAAGATCAGGGAAGCTGAGGCTGAGATCGCCGAAATAGAGGCAACGGGAAGGGTCAGGACATACGACAGGAGAAGAGTCACAGAGTATCTTACCGATCTGAGGAGAAGAAGCCGCGACATGCTGGGTGAGTTTGCCCAGGTCGAGGAGAATTTCCGGGACATCATGACGGAAATTGCCCGGAAGCAGGCCAGTGACGATCTCTCTGCAAGGAAGGTACTGAACTACTCACTCACCCTTCACAGGGAGCTGTACGACTCTCCGCAGGGGCAGTCGTTTGACGGATTCTGGAACTACATGTCAGCAAGTAAGGATGACGAGATAACGGACCTTTCCGAAGATATCATAAGCTCGCTTCATGATAACGGAATTGAGTACGATGCTTCGTTCCTGCTCTCATTAAGGTCAACGCTTTATCAGGCAGGAGCCCGCATAGTGGACCGCAACCACATGCTCACCGACAGAATGAGCCGCGTCATGTCCCAGAGCGGGAGAAGTGACCGGAAAGGCCTTGAAAAGCTTTTTTCCGCAATAAAGGCGAAAAGCGCCTCAATGCTTCTTGCAGGTGACCTTCCTTCATCACCTGCTTTCATGGAAACTGATGACATCAGACCGACGCTTTCGTTTCCGCTTTCAAGGACACTTAAGACAAGCTCTGATGCAAAGACATCTTCGGCAATTGCCTTCGATGAAGGAGGGGACAATACTTCCTCAATCCTCTCCCTGAAGGGTGAATTCAGTGTCGATGAGAAGGAGCTCTGGAACCATGTTACGGACTTTGCAAGGGAAAAGGGAGGAAAGAACTTCACTTTAAAGGAACTTGTGGAAGCATATCCCGTAAAGAAGGGACTTGAGGAAATGGTTGCATACATTTCAGTGCTCAGGGAAAAGGCTAAATCCGTCACTTTAAGTGAAACGGAAACAGACCTCATCACATACGGATGGGAAAACGGCAGGGTCTTCGGCGTCACCCTGCCAAAGGTAAGTATAGAGTTATGGTGAAAGGCGTGCAGGAATGGTCTGCAGCGGCAGTAAAGCTGCTTAAAGGACCGGTATACGAGAGCGAAGACAGGAAGACCTGGGGTATCATATCAAGATGCAGGGAAAACCTGGAAGACTACTTCCGTGTGATAGGACTCCATGTGGTTACTGAGGAAGAGGATGGATACGCATACCTTGAACAGGTTAAGGATGCGGTTGAAAAGGGTATGGAAAACGAGGATGAGGCAGCGGAAGATCTTCCCCGCCTTATCAGGAAGATACCGTTCTCATACCCTGTATCGATGCTGCTAGTGCTCCTGAGGCAGGAGTGGGAGAAGTTCGCATCCTCCATGAACGAATCACAGTACCCGATTCTCAGAAAGAGCGAGATAATGGGTCTCATGCGATCATTTCTGAAGGAAGCGGCCGACCAGACCCGGTTCAGTGATGATGCCGACAGGATGATAAGGCAGCTGGTCCAGCTCACATACCTCAGAACGGATGAGGTGCTGACCTCTGCCAGGATAAGCGATGATGCGGAATTCGAGATAAGCCCTATAATCAAGAGTAAAATTGATGTCGGTTTCATGAAGGAACTCCTGTCCCGGATGGAATCGGGAGTCATCAATTCGGATGAGGAGGATGAACAGTGAGCAATCTCTTTTCGGATGATTCTTCCGGCTACAGGCTGAAAACCCTCCAGGTCCTGAACTGGGGTGTCTTTGACAGAACGGTGAAAACCTTTGAGTTTCATGATAAGTCGACAATCCTGACAGGATACAACGGTACGGGAAAGACAACGGCAGTCGATGCGATCCTCACCCTGCTCATTCCTTCAAACCTACGCTGGTACAACCTTTCATCAGACTCGGTGAAAAAGAGGGAACGGGATGTGGAAAACTACGTCAGGGGTGCCTACGGCAACAGCGGGGACGGTGTCCCGGGGTATCTCCGTGACCGCTCAGTCCTCTCGATCCTCAACGGCATCTTCGAGGACCCGTCAGAGGAAAAGGCACTTTCCCTCCTCCAGGTCAGGTACTTCTCAGGTGACAGGCTGGAGACAAAATACGTCATCACGGACAGGGAGCTGACAGTCGGTGAAATCGACCACGTCCTCACTAAGGAAGGTGTCAGGCTCTCGCCTGACGGAAAGTGGAGAAAAGTACTTTCCCAGAAGTGCGGATCACGTATGTTCGAGTCATTTTCCGCCTACAAGGCGTACTTCATGGACAAATTCGGCTTCCGCTCCGACAACGCACTCAAACTCTTTTCACAGACAGTGGGCATGAAGGTCCTGGGGGATGTCACAGGATTCGTGAGAAGCTACATGCTGGAGGACAAGTCACCTGACAGGGAGTTTTCACAGCTGGACGAGGAATTTTCCAACCTGCTTCTCATAGACCTGGATCTGAAAAAGGCTTCCCTCAAGCTTGAAAAACTGACAGACATTCATTCATCAGGATATCAGTGGAAGGTTGCAGATGAAAGGAAATCTTCCGCAGGGAAGAAGGTCATCGGTGAAGAAAGGTGGTATCTGGAATCATCATGTGATGCCGCTGAAGCGGAAATAAGAACAAAGACCCGTGAAAAGAAGGATGCTGAAGAACGCTCTTCCGATCTCAGGGAAGAGATCGATGCATGCATTAAAAAGCTCATCGCACTCAGTTCCGATTCCTCTGCGGAGGTGCTTAACGGTTATGACAGGGAAATTGCAGAGCTGAAGGCATCACTCCGCGACACTGCAAGGCGCAGAAGTGAGTATGACGGCGTGTTCGCAAAGCTTGCCGCCACCGGCTCCCCTCTTGAGGAACCGTCAGACAGTGAAGGCTTCAGTTCCCTGAAGGATTCACTTTCCTCCCTTACGGAAAGAGTCAATGCAAAAAAGGAAAAGGCTGAGGAAAAGAAGTTTGAATCAGGTGTCATCATCAGGGAAATAGAGGCATCTCTTGAAAAGGATGAAGCCGAGCTTGAATACCTTTCAGGAAGAAGCACCAACATTCCGAGGGAATATGATGAAATAAGGAACACACTCTCCGGAAAGTCCGGAATTCCTGCTGAAAAGCTCTTCTTCCTCGGGGAGCTCGTGGCAGTGAAGGAGAGTGCTGATGAATGGACAGGTGCCCTCACGAAGCTTGTCAGCAGGGAAGCGCTGACACTTCTTGCGGAAAAGAAGGATGAGAGAAAGCTTCTTGAGGTGATGGACAGTGAAAAGTTCATGAAGGAT
>JBJEWN010000390.1:0-7971 GCA_051885075.1 Bullifex sp. | reverse complement strand
CTATGTGGACACACCCTCCGACATCCGTTTCGTGCGCCGTCTCCAGCGTGACATAAAGGAGAGGGGACGAACTGTCGAGTCCGTAATCGAGCAGTACCTGAACGTGGTGCGGCCCGGACACTTCAATTTCATCGAGCCGTGCAAGGAGTATGCGGACCTTATAATTCCCGAAGGCGGGTACAATGAGCATGCGCTGGATGTCATAATCAAGTACATCCAGACCGTTGCCAATCAGCTGTAGTCCTTCGGTTTTCTGTAGATGATGTAATCACGTCTGATGTTTTCAAACGAAAAGCTTTCCGGAACCTCATCGGGTCCTCCGAGAAAGCTTTTCCTGCATCTGAGGATGCGGGCGGTTCCGAGTATTGTTCCCCTGATGATGCCATGCTTTCTCACGCATCCGAGAAAATATTCGGAACAGGAAGGCGTGTAACGGCACTTTCCCATCCCCATCATCGGGGATATAAAGAGACGGTAGAAGTGTACCGGAATGAGGAAAATCTCTCTCAGCAGTTTCATCTATGATGATCGTACCTCCATTATTCTTTTCTTGCAACATCGGGAGATGAAAAGTATCATTTTAAGATATGAGTCTTATCAGGAAACTTGCAGATGTGCTTTACGATGATAACCGGGCAGTGATATCGATTACAGGAGCGGGAGGCAAGACCTCAACCCTTGCATCCCTTGCACGTGAATACAGGAAGAGAGGGCTTTCCGTCCTCATCACCACAACAACAAAGTTTCAGGGACCGAAGCAGTTTGCATACGGCCTTGACCATGCGTTTTCAGATGAAACTGCCGTGCTCCTTCATGAGCCCGTGAAAGGTGAGATCGTCTACTATGCCCAAAGAAGCACAGTTGACATGAAAAAATATGTTTCGCCCCGGCATGAGATTCTCTCCCTTCTCATTTCCCGCTATGACGTGACGCTGATTGAGGCCGATGGGGCAAAGACACTTCCTCTTAAACTCCACAGTGAACGTGATCCAGTCATCCTTCCTGAGACCACGGCAACGCTTGCCCTCATGGGCGCGTCTGCCTGTATGGACAGGGCAGACAACAACTGTTTCGGTTATGAGGGTGATGAGCTTGCGGATAGTGAATTCTATCAGTGGCTCATCGATGCGCCTGAGGGAGTGCTGAAGCGGGCAAAGGGGAAAACAATGATTCTCATTAATCAGTGTGACATGATGGAAGATGTTTCACATTTCAGGCCCCTTAAGGCCCCGTGCCCTATAATCATGGGCTCAGTGCAGAAGGATGAAATCTATGTTTGACCGTCTTCATGAAGCTGAAAAGGTAAACCGTGCTGCAGTCCTAGTTACCATAACACAAACAAAGGGCAGTGTGCCGAGAAAAACAGGCAGGATGGCTGTCTTTGCCGATGGTACAGCGGAAGGTACAGTGGGCGGAGGCATATGTGAACGTAGAGCAACTGAGGAAGCACTTATTTCACTTAAGGAAAACAGGAACAGGGCCTTTACAGTCCCTCTTCCGAAAGGAGAATGCACGATGATTACTGATGTGGTGATACCTGAGAGAAAACTTTTCGTTATGGGATTCGGCCATGTGGGTGAGGCCATTGCCCGGCTCATGCACTCATGCGGCTATGCGGTTTACGTGTTTGACCGCAGTGAAGTGAAGTGTGATTATGCTCTGGAAGTCCATCATGCACCCTCCTGGAGTGAGGTGCTCAGAGGCCTTAAGGCTGACAGTCATACCGCAGTCATCGTGACAGTCCATGACAAGAGTGAGATCCTTGCATCAGCCGACTTCAGTGATGCCTTCTACGTGGGGCTTCTCTCATCCAGGGCAGGATCCTCAGTGACGGGGCCGAACTGCTACAGTCCCATGGGACTTGATATCGGTGCCGAGACACCTGAGGAAATAGCAGTCAGCGTTGCTGCCGAGATCATGAAGGCAGAAAAAGGGAAAAGCGGGAGGAGCATCTCGAGGGATATAAGAAGGTGTGTTCTTGTGAGAGGATCAGGAGACCTTGCAACCGCCGTTATGATAAGGCTTCACAATGCAGGGTATAATGTAATAGGGGCAGAACTTGAAAATCCTACACAGATCAGGCGTAACGTCAGCTTTGCTGAGGCAATGTATGAGGGAGTTCACAGTGTAAGCGGAGTGACCGCAAAAAAAATTCATTCCCCTGAGGAGCGCTTTGACCTCTGGAAGGAAGGAATCATCCCGGTCATTGCCGATGAAAAACTGGAGCATCTTGGTGAGATGGCACCGCAGGTGGTTGTTGATGCGATAATCGCGAAGAGGAATCTCGGAACACGCATTGACATGGCACCCCTTGTCATCGCACTCGGTCCCGGATTCACCGCAGGCGTGGACTGCCACAGGGTAATTGAAACGATGAGGGGACACAGCCTCGGTGCGATAATAAAGGAAGGAAGGGCTGCTGAGAACACCGGAATTCCCGGCATCATCATGGGGTACGGTAAGGAACGTGTGGTGAGAAGCCCCGCGGATGGTGTGTTCAATGGCGTTAAAACCTTCGGTGACATCGTGAAAAAGGGCGAGACGATTGCCTATGTGGATGATGTGAAGGTGGAAGCAACCATAGACGGTATGGTCAGGGGGATGCTCAGAAGCGGGCTTAAGGTCACACCCGGCTTCAAGATTGCCGACATCGATCCCCGGGGAGAGGGCGTTAAGTATGATGAACCGAGTGATAAGGCACGTGCCATTGCAGGCAGTGTGCTTGAGTGCGTTGACGCTTTCTTCAGCGACGTGAATATTGTTTAAAGCAGGGAAATGGAATATTCTTTCTTCTGCCATGAACACACAGGATAGGATCAGAAATGTAAGAAGGAGCGCACTTAAGCTCTCCCTTATGAGTGACAGTGAAAGAAATGACATTCTCCGCCGCATTGCGTCTTCCCTTGACGCTTCCAGGGACAGGCTTAAAAGTGCCAACGAAGAGGATCTGAGGAAAGCGGAAGAAAAACACACATCAGATGCACTGATGCATCGGCTCGTCTTCGATGATCAGAAGATAGACTCCTCCATAAAGTCAGTTGAATCGGTGATAAAGCTCCCGTGTCCCATAGGAAAGGTTCTTTCCCGAAGGGAACTTGATGACGACCTGATACTCGAGAAGGTTTCATATCCGCTTGGTGTCATCGGAATGGTTTTCGAAGCCCGGCCCGATGCCATGGTTCAGATAATATCACTGGCCGTAAAAAGCGGAAACGGCATCATTCTTAAAGGCGGGAGCGAAGCTTTCACCACCAACAGTATGATAAGAGAGGTAATACACGAAGCGCTTAAGGATGATGACTACATCCTCCTTCTGGAAAGCCATGGGGATGTGGATGAGATGCTGAAGATGGAAAAGGACATCGACCTTCTCATTCCGCGGGGCTCGAATAAGTTCGTGCGCTACTGCATGGAGCACACGAACATTCCCGTGATGGGACATGCCGACGGCATCTGTTCGATCTACGTTTCCGACAAAGCTGACCTGAAACTTGCGTCTGAGGTCATCACTGACAGTAAGGTCCAGTATCCTGCCGCATGCAATGCGGTTGAGACAGTGCTGGTAAACTGTTCTGTTGCAGATGAGTTCCTGCCCGCTCTGAAAAGAACTCTTGATGAGAACGGTGTCATCATCCATGGTGATGCTGAGGTTGGAAGAATCATTGAGTGCATACCATCCAGGGAAGATGAATATGACCGGGAGTATCTTGCAAAGGAGCTTAACATCAGGATCGTTTCCTCCCTTGAGGATGCCCTTGAGCACATCAGCGCTCACTCTTCACACCATACTGACTGCATCATCACATGTGATGAGGAGGAAAAGAGGATATTCTTCAGAAGCGTTGACTCTGCTGATGTGTTTGCGAACTGCTCGACCCGGTTTGCTGACGGTTTCAGGTTCGGCCTCGGTGCCGAGGTGGGCATTTCCACGGGAAAGCTCCATGCCAGGGGACCTGTCGGACTTGAAGGGCTTACGACCTGCAAGTATCAGTTAAGCGGTAAAGGTCAGCTGGTAAAGACGTACTCCGGTAAAGATGCCAGGCCGTTCACGCACAGGGAGCTTGAAGTATGAGGGATTTTTCATCATTCCGCCGAGTAGTGGTTAAGGTAGGAACCAATCTCCTTTCCACGGAGGACGGAATCGACACAGCCAGAATAGATGACCTCTGTGCCCAGATCGCATCCCTGAGGGAGAAGGGCTATCAGGTACTGCTGGTCACCTCAGGAGCCATCGGACTCGGGGCAAAGGAAATAAAGCACAGGAGCAGGGTGGTGCACATCCCGATGCGTCAGGCGTGTGCCGCAATAGGACAGCCGATCCTGATGGAACACTACAGGGAAGCTTTCAGAAAGCATTCGATAATATGCTCACAGGTCCTGCTTACAAGAAATGACCTCAACAACAGGAAGACATACAATAATCTCAGAAGCAGCGTTTCCACCCTGCTTGCATTGGGTATCATTCCTGTTTTCAACGAAAACGATGTCATAAGCACTGCGGAAATCGGTTCCGCGTTCGGGGACAATGACCGGATGAGTGCTATGGTTGCATCGAAAATCGATGCCGATCTCCTGATCCTTCTTACTGACATAGACGGACTTTACACAGGGAATCCGAAAACAGACCCCGATGCGGTGCTCCTTAAGGAAATTGAGAAGATCGACTCAACGATAATGGGATATGCGAAAGGTGCGGGCTCGACGTTCTCCACCGGAGGCATGAAGACAAAGCTCCTTGCCGCCCGGATCGCATCCCTTGCCTACTGCGGCACGATAATCGCATCCGGTTACGAGAGAAACATCCTTTCCCGGATATTGGAAGGTGAGGAGGTGGGAAGCTACATACACCCCGGAAGGAAGCTCAACCAGAGGGAGAGGTGGATCATAAACAACTCCCATGTGGGCGCGATACTCGTTGATGACGGGGCAAAAGCAGCGCTTACGGCACACCACAGCCTGTTACCTTCGGGCATCGTCGGTGTTGAAGGTGTATGGAATGTCGGCGATGTGGTCGCGGTATGCGACAGGGAAGGCACGATGTTTGCCAAAGCCGTGCCGTATTACGACAGCACGTCAACGGCACTTCTGATGGGACACAGGTCCCAGGACATAGAAGCCATTCTCGGAGAAGGAAAAAAGGATTGTATCTTCAGACCTGAAGATCTGGTGTTTACGGACGATGCAGAGTCACTATAAGACAGTAGTCAGAAAACAGGATATCGGAATGCGTATCTCCGCGCTGTACAGACAGCAGCAGCTTTCAATCGGGATACTCGATGCGGCAGGCCCTGAGGAGCTTAAGGAAACGCTTGACTGGTACATTGCCAACATGAACTGTGCGCTTCATGTCGTTACCCTTGAAGACAGAGTGGAGGAGTATGAGCTTGCTGACAGGTATCCTGATGTAACATTCATATGCTTCCGTTCCCTGGTGACGATCGGTGAGCAGATCAATGCATTTGCCGATGAGTGCTATGCCACATACTTTCTGGTCGTAAGATCGGATCAGCAGATGATCGGATTTTCAGGAGCTGACCTCATTGCACTTATGGGAGACAGGAGGCATCCTGCATGCATAACTCCCGTCATGCTCAACTGTGACATGGAACTGCTTCCCACAGTGCGCACTCCTTACATAAAGGGCAGGGAGATTTCCCCCATGTCGTTCGAACCTCCCGTGGAGCCCGGTAAGACGGTTCCCGATCTCTATCCAGTGATGGCACTGGGACTCTATGACAGGGCGCTTTTTCAGCGTCTCAGGGGCTTTGATGAGGAAATACTGGGTGAGTACTACCAGATGCTTGATTTCGGCATCCGTGTCCACCTTTTCGGTTACACGATCCTGACATTCTCAGACTTTGCCGTCCGCTTCCCTTCAAAACACTCCCTCATTGAGGACAGATCTGCCTGCGAAGGAATGAACAGGTGCTATACGCGTGCGCTTTCCATCCACCGGATAGCGGGAAAGAACATTGTCGAGAAGTGGAAGCCGTATGTGGACAAGAAGCTTCTGAAGGAAGAAGTGAAGAGCAAGCAGATCATACTGCAGAAGACGGACTTCTTCACGCTTGCAAAGGAATGGGGAAGTGAAGAGGCTTAGCATCACACTCATCCTGCTTTCACTTGCACTCTGCCTTCATGCGAATCCCTTCAGCGGAAACGTGTCACTTGTCGTGATTGATGCGGGACACGGCGGAAAGGATCCCGGAGCCGTAAGCGGAGGTGTTGAGGAAAAGGACATCACATTATCAGTTGCGAAGGCGCTTGAAAAGGAGCTGGAAGGATTCTGTGACGTCATCCTGACAAGGGATGATGACACATTCCTTGAGCTTCAGGAGCGCTGTAATGCTGCAAACTCCCTTTCCTTTGACCTTACAGGGTATCCGGTGTTCATTTCCATACATGTGAATGCGGCCGAGAACTCATCCGCATCAGGTTTTGAGATCTACATAAAGGAAAAAAACAGGAACCTCACACTGCTCTCAAAGAGCACCGGAAGCGATCTGATATCAAAATACTCTTCCTATACCAATTCACAGGTAAATGCCTACATCAATACAGTGAACGCATACCTTGCCTCAAAGGTTGAGAAATCGCTGTCCCGCGCATTTCCCCTCATGAAGGACAGGGGTGTGAAGGAAGGAAACCTTTGGGTCCTCAATCAGACATTCATGCCTTCATGCCTGATAGAGATCGGGTTCATCACGAATGATGATGAGAGGAAGATGCTTGATGATCCATCATGGCAGAAAAAAATGGCAGCTGCGATAGCAACTGCCGTGAAAGCGCTTTAGTTGGCTCCGTACTCTTCCTTAAGCTCCCTGATAAGCTTCAGCTTCAGATCCTTAAGTTCTTCTGAAAGTGATACTTTGTAGATGTGCGGGTTGATCTGTCTCTTGTAACTCTTATGGAAAGCCTGAAGGGATTCCTGAACGAAGCTCTGGATTTCACTGATGTCACGTTTTTCGCCGACCCTCCTTCCGTCCTTCATCTTCAGCTGAAGAAGAGGTCTTATCTCTCCGTAGGTCCCGGCCTTCATCACGAAGTAGTCCGCCATGCTGAAAGGATGGTAGAATGTGTAGTTTTTACCCGGTACGATCTGCTCATCTGAAAGCGCAATGAGATCGGCAAGGGCGGATCCGTCAGGTGAGAAGAACCTGTAGACCTGCTTGATTCCCGGATTCGTTGTCTTTTCATAGCTGTTGGACATCTTCATTGTGGGCTCGAAAACACCGTCATGTTCCTTAGCGGCAAGTTTGTACACTCCGTTGAGGCTTGACTGGTTGCCGCCTGTCACGAGGTGTGTCCCGATTCCCCAGGAATCAATGGGTACTCCGTCGGAGACCAGGGTCTGTATGATTTCCTCAGTAAGATCGTTTGAGACGCAGATCGTCGCATCCTCAAGTCCTGCCCTGTCAAGGCGCTCCCTAATGACTCTTGGAAGATATGAAAGGTCTCCGGAGTCGATCCTGACCCCGATTTTAAGTCCCTTTGCCTTCTGTTCAAGTCCGACCTTTATCGCGGCATCGATACCGCTTCCGAGAGTGTCATAGGTGTCGATGAGGAAGATGGCATTGTCAGGATAGATTGAAGCAAACTCGCGGAATGCTTCCTCCTCGCTGTCAAAGCTCATGATCCAGGAGTGGGCCATTGTGCCTGCAACGGGAATACCGTACTTCTTTCCGGCATATGTGTTGCTGGTGACCTTCGTGCCTCCGATGAACGATGCACGGGAAGCAATGTGGGCACCGTCCTCACCCTGTGCCCTTCTGAGGCCGAACTCCATGATGGCACCTTTGCCTTTGGTGGCATATGTCATCCTGCATGCTTTCGTGGCAATGAGTGTCTGGAAGTTGAGCTGGTTAAGGATGAAGCTTTCGATGAGCTGGGCATCCATCAGTCTTGTCTCGACCCTCACAAGAGGCTCTCCGGGGAAGGCGGGAGTGCCTTCCTCAAAGGCATATAGATCTC
>JBJEWN010000389.1:0-7972 GCA_051885075.1 Bullifex sp. | reverse complement strand
TATGAGCTGGTCCAGTATCGGTGCCCGCACTACGGAAAGCCAGACCCACAGGACTCTTGCCAGCGGACTTTCCGTACCGGTCGGCTTCAAGAACTCCACTAACGGTGAACTGACAAATGCCATCAATGCAATAAAGAGTGCATCTGCACCCGCTTCCTTCATCGGTATCAATAAGGAAGGGCAGACCGTGGTCCTGCGCACGACAGGTAACGATGCATGTCATCTCATTCTCCGCGGCGGTGACAGGGCTCCCAACTACTATGAGGATGATGTGGAAAGGGCAAAGAAGAAGCTTGCAGATGCCGGAATCACTCCCGCGATCATCATTGACTGCTCCCATGGAAACAGCAGGAAGGATTATTCAAGACAGAAGAGGGTTCTCAGGAATGTCATTGACCAGGTAATCTGGGGTGAGGATGCGATCAGGGGCTTCATGCTTGAGAGCAACATCAATGAAGGCAATCAGAGCATATGCGGTGATAAGTCCACTCTTAAATACGGAGTATCCGTAACTGATGCATGCATCGGCTGGGATGAGACTGAACGCATTCTCATGCACGGTGCCGATCTGCTGAGAAAGGCAAAGAAGGACGGAGGAGTAGTGGAGGTACTATGAAAAGGGCACTGATTTTCCTTGCTGAAGGCTTTGAGGAGGTGGAAGCACTTTCCGTTCTTGATGCACTTAAGAGAGGTAACGTGGAAGTTGTTACCGCTGCGGTGGGAACGGAACTTCAGGTCAGATCTTCTCACGGCGTTAAGATAACTGCTGATGCACCGGTTTCTGACATCAAAGAAGAAACATTTGATCTTGTTTTCCTTCCCGGAGGCATGCCCGGAAGCATAAACCTTGCCCAGAGCTGGGATGTCAATGAAATCATCATAAGGCATGCTCAGAATAAGCTGGTTGCGGCAATCTGCGCAGCTCCTGCCGTGGTACTCGGACCTGCCGGTCTGCTCGGGGGCAGGAAGGCCACATGCTATCCCGGATGCGAAGAGTATTTTCCGGGTTTTGAATTCAGCAGCGACGGAGTCGTGGAGGACGGTAACATCATCACCGCAAAGAGTGCCGCATATGCCTGGCCCCTGGGCTTTCTGCTTGTCGGACGGCTGATGGGCAGTGATGCGGCAGATAAGGTGAGAAAAGGCATTTACTGGGAATTCTAGGCAGCTTCCCTGAGATTTTTGATTTTCTTATCCACCAGGGAAAGGTATTCTTCCCTGGTGATGTTTTTTGCGTCAGAAAGCTCCTCAGTAATAAGCAGGTATAGGTATGAAAGCCCCTGCTTTCTGGCAGTTTTCCTAAGGACGCGGTTATTGTCAATTGCATTGATAACGTGAGTGAAAACATCATTTCCGTAGCATTGGAGCGCTTCACGGAAAGAAACATCCTTTCCTGCTTCTGAGGATAGGATGCGGCGGTAGGCCTGCACCTGAACGTAAAGGACAGGGACTTCAAGCCTGTTAAAGAGATTGTCCGTTGCGCTTAATATGAGCGCTGATTCCTTCTGAGTCATATACATCCTCACAATTTCCAGAAATCTCTACTTCCTTTTGTCGCCCTAATAAATAATATCTTTTTCCCATTTGGTCAAGTTCATCGAATATGACGTAGGTAAAATATTTCAATATAAAGAAAAATATATGTAAAAAACATGGTATGACCTTTTGATAATTCCCTTGCACATGAATAAATATTCTTTTATTATGAATTTCCGTGAGGTATGAAAAATGAGATTTTTTCCCGATGGATACAGGCCTGTCCTGTCCGAGCGTGAGACGGAAAGGGCCATAAAACTCGTCAAGGACAACTTCGAAAGGGAGCTCAGCGGAGCACTCAGGCTTTCCAGAGTCACTTCGCCGCTTTTCGTAAAGGCAGGGTCCGGAATCAATGATGACCTTAATGGTGTGGAACGTCCCGTTTCCTTTGAGATCGGCAACATGAACAACAGCAGGATGGAAATCGTCCAGTCCCTTGCCAAATGGAAGAGGATGGCACTTGCCGATTACGGCATAAAGCCTGGATTCGGGATTTATACCGACATGAATGCCCTGCGTCCTGATGATGACATAGATGAGATTCACTCCATTTACGTTGATCAGTGGGACTGGGAAAGGGTGCTTGGAAGTGATGAAAGAAACCTTGAGACGCTTAAGTATGTCGTAAGGGAAATATACGGGGCACTTAAGAGAACTGAGTTCCTGATGCATGAAACCTATTCGTCCCTTGAACCGGTTCTTCCCGATGAGATCACATTCGTGCACAGTGAGGATGCCGAGGCACGCTATCCGGAACTTAATCCCGCTGAAAGGGAAGCGGCCCTCGCAAAGGAATACGGTGCAATTTTCCTTATCGGTATAGGTGCCAGGCTTAAAAACGGCGAGCCCCATTCAGGCAGGGCACCCGACTACGATGACTGGTCCACTCCGACTGACGATTGTCATAAGGGACTTAACGGGGACATCATTGTCTGGGACCATGTGAGACAGTCGTCACTTGAACTATCAAGTATGGGAATCAGGGTGAACAGCCAGGCACTTCTCAGACAGCTTAAGGAGAAGAATGCGGAAGCGCGTAAGGAGCTTTACTGGCATAAGCGCCTGCTGAACGGAGAATTCCCCGAGACGATCGGAGGAGGAATCGGCCAGAGCAGACTGTGCATGTTCCTTCTCAAAAAGGCACATATCGGAGAAGTGCAGGCATCCGTCTGGCAGGATGAGGCACTTGAGGAAGCGGGAAAACTCGGCTTCAGACTTATCTGAAAAAGTAAGGGACTGTCGTAGCGGCAGTCCCTTCTCATATTCACATCTTCTTCACGATTGCTTTGTAGAACTCAACGCCCTTCGGCAGTGTGTCCACAGAGATGTTTTCATCAATGGCATGAATCGATTTATACTGCTGCTCATCGATTTCAAGCGGTGCGAACCTTATGGCATTTTCCGTTACCGGTGAGAAGAATCTTGCATCAGTTCCTCCCGTCATTGCATAGGGTGAAGTGATTACTCCGGGGAAGAGCTCATGGATCGTATCTTCAATAAGCCTGAATGCCTTACCGTTATGGTCCACGACGGGACATGCGGTAGATGAGTAGATGACTTCCGTTTCAATGTCAAACTGCTTTGCCCGTTCGCTGATGATTCGCAGCGTTTCATCGGCATCGCAGTGGTGGATGACTCTGGAGTTTCCTGTCACATATGCACTCTCAGGAAGCACGTTGAGCCCCTTTGAACCTTCTGCCATGGTGAATGCCATTGTTGTTTTGATCATTGCCCCTGCAAGCGGATTAACCTTCGGAAGGAGTTTTGCAAGAAGGGGAGAAAGTCCCCTTGCATGGCGGAGCACAAAACCAAGCGGACCCTTAATCGTGGGTCCCAGCCGGGTGAACATTTCAATCGTAGTATCGTTCATCTTTGCTTTGAATGGGTCATCCTTTTCAACCGATGCCATGAACTCACCGAGCCGCACCAACGGCGTGTTCTTACCGGGAACTGAAGCATGTCCGCCGTTTCCTTTTGCGATGAACTTAAAATTGCATGTTCCCTTTTCCAGTGTTCCGATCATGGCAAAGCGACCCTTTGCACCTTTAAGCGGCTCTGATTTTATCATGCCGCCCTCATCGATGAGAAACTGCAGGTGCACCTTATTGTCCGAGAGGTATTTCACGATCTTCGGCGCACCGTCACCTGCAACCTCCTCGGTATTTGAGGATGCAATGTACACATCCACGTTTGGCTTATAGTCTTCCGCGATGAGTTCATCGAGCGCCTGGAAGATGCAGAACAGGGCACCTTTGGTGTCAACTGTCCCCCGTCCCCAGACACGACCGTCCGCGATGTCTCCCGAGAACGGTGCGTGTTTCCACTCTCCCGCAGCAGATACAACATCCTGGTGGCTCATGAAGAGGATAGGGTCTCCCTTGGGGGAGGAAGATTTCCATTTAAGAAGCATTGCCCCGTCAAATGAACTGAACTCCATTACGGAAAACACGTGAGGAAACAGCTCACGGAGCACATCCTGGAATTTTATGAATTTGTCCAGGTTCAGTTCCCCCCTGACGCTTACTGTTTCAACCTGAATCATTCTGGACAGTTTTTCTTCGTACTTCACTTTCATTTCTCCTTAATCCAGCCCTTCTTCCAGAATACAAAGCTGAGTCCGATTGCAATTGCACCGCATGCTATCAGAAGGAAGCTTGTCTGATTCATCATGGAAGGAACCTGTAAACATAACAGTACCATAAAAGAAAGAGGGAAAACAGTTATCTTCACGCTCTTGCGGAAGTACTGGAAGCCAAGGGCGCCGAAAAGTGCAGGAAGCACGTTGTCGAATGCCGGTTTTATAACGGGATTCTGCAATACCGGGGTGAGGGGAATGAGCAGGAGCACGCCTGCGAAGATGACGAGCATCGTGACAAGGGATGAAGTTGCAACGGAAAGGGTTGAGATTATTTCATTTTCCGGTGTTCCTATCTCAGTTTTTGCCAGCTCCCTTGAGTTGAATGCGCAGGGAAGCTTCAGGTTCGTGATGTTTCCTGTGATGAAGGTAAGGTACGATGCACCCGCACCCAGAAGGGGGACATAGATGAGGTATTCAACTATGCATGAAGGAATGTATACGATCAGGACCGATACGATCGCACGGAAGAATGCACCCCACTCGATGGAGCTTCCCGTGATGAATGCCATTGCAAAAGGAGCGGCAAGGAGCATGATAAGTCCTATGGAAAGCATTGTCCTTCCCGTTCTGTGAATTGATGCCTGATAGGCATTGAAATCAAAATCTTCGTTCATTCCTTACCTCCTAAAGAATCACCAGCACGGCAGCAGCCATGCCAAGCAGCATTGAAAGGGAAAGTGAGAAATTATCAAGCCATGAAGAACCGGTTTTCTTTGCCGCTGTGTCGAAAAGTGCCATGCACGCACCTGATACAAGCAGCGTTATGAGAGGTGTGGAATTGGCCTTGACGAATGCGGCAGCGATATAGGAACCGATGAATGTGGCACAGAGTCCTATCATCATTCCTGTCATGGCAAAGCCTGCAAAGCCTCCTTTGCTCCCGCTTTTCTTTGCTGTGAGCTTAAGCTTTGAAGAATAGCTTTTCAGAGTGAATACTGAAAGCAGGCATCCCCAGATGATGCCGACTGTCATTACCATCAGGATCGTGACCAGGTTGTTCATGGTAAGGACAGAGGAATCAAGCACGGTTCCCATGTTTTCAGCCGCGATGTTTGCAACAGTTGCCTCATACTGAAGGTTTCCGACTACGGAAAGCCTTAGCCAGGAAGCAGGAACACCGAGGGATCCTGAGAGGGCTATTACCCCGAGAAGAATCGATACCGATGGGAGGACCGTGAATGCCGCTGATGATGTTATTGCTCCCTTAAGGACCTTGCTGTCCATACCGAGGGCAATGCCTGCCTTATAACTCCTGCGGATTAATACAACGCAGATCGACGCAATGAAAAGGATGCTGACGCCGACCAGGAGGTACATGGGAAGGGAATTTGCCAGTTGGATGTAACTCATAATTGTTTCTCCTGTTGTGGACACTATACCCCAAAAATGTCAGAAAAGAAACCTGAGACGATCCTTAATTGCCAAAAGAATTGATGATTGAGCATATCCCTGAAGCGGCAAGCAGGAAGAGGGATGCTGAAAAGATTACTTTCATTAACCTCTCATGTTTTCCGTAAAAGGCACTGATGATGTGACCGCCGAGTGCCCATGCAAGGCCGCAGAGAAAGCAGCAGACCGGTATCATGAGAACCATCAGTATTTCCTCAGGTCTTCCCTTTCCCATAGGAATTATGTATGCGGACTCGGCACTGACACACAGAAGCATGACCTTGACGTTAAGAAACTGCATCATCATTCCGGTTAAGAAACCACCGCTTCCGCTAACATCTTTCTGTCCTGGTTTTTTCAGCATATGCACCGCCAGAAACATAAGGTATGTTACGGCAAGAATTCTCAGCACAGTCATAAGGGAGGGAAGTATTCCGGTAAGGAAGGAAAGAAGCATGTAGGAAAGAAGTGCAATTACCGTTATTCCCGCAAGCATTCCGAAATTAAGCCGTATACCTTTCAGAAAGCCTTTTTCCGATGCATTTGCCATCGACAGGATGGTGTTCGGCCCCGGTGTGATTGCCATAGTAATCATGTAAATCAGCAGTTCGATCATATCCTGAAAATGGTATATCCCATGGTGACATCAGTCAAGAAAACAAAAAGTTATAATTTTTATTTAAAGCTATTGACCAAAAATCTCAAAAGGAGTAAGTTAATCATCGTTGCGGGTGAGCAACGAAACGAATACTGCGGACGTGGTGGAAGTGGTAGACACGCTAGCTTGAGGTGCTAGTGGTTGAAAGGCCTTGCTGGTTCAAGTCCAGTCGTCCGCAAGAAGAAAAACCGACATTAACCTGTCGGTTTTTTTTATATTTAACCGAATCTGATTTTTATTATCTGATTTTGAATGTTGCATGATTAATATTATTCAGAATATTGTTCATTGATTTTACTGTAATGTGATAATATCAATGACAGAGGTACTTATGAGAGAGATGATATCTTTGAAAGAGTTTTCTGAAATCTGTGGAATTTCCCTCTCCCGTGCGGCCAGACTATGCCGTGAAGGGAGGATTGAAGGAGCCATAAAGAAGGGAAAATCATGGATGATACCTGCTGATTCCAAAAAACCGGATGATGCAAGAAAAAACAGTTTCAAAGGACAGGAATCTCAGATAAAACCACTGCCAATAGGTGTTTCTTCCTTCAGTAAAGCGGTTACGGAGTATTTTTATATAGATAAAACGCTCATGATAAAGGAGCTTATTGACAGTGCTTCACTTGTTTCTCTTTTTACCAGGCCCAGAAGATTCGGAAAATCCCTGAACATGGATATGCTGAGGGTTTTCTTCGAAAAAACTGAAGAAAAGACGGATGTTTACTTCCGTGATAAGAAAATATGGAGATGTGGAGAAAATTACAGGAACCTTCAGGGAAAATATCCTGTAATATATCTGTCATTTAAGGACGCTGAAGGCGAAAGCTGGGATGAAACATTCAGACTGCTGAAACAGGTCATATCCATGGAGTACAGAAGACACCCTGAGCTTGATGATCCGAAAAGGAACTCCCTGCATGGCTTTTACACTCAGATCATATCCGGTAGCGGGGATGAAAGTGTTTATATGATGTCACTCTACATGCTGTCTGAGATGCTTTATTTATACCATGGAGAGGAAACAGTCGTCATCATTGACGAATATGATACTCCGATAACGCACAGTTTCATGACTGATAATTATACCAGGTGCGTGCATTTCATGAGGAACATGCTTTCCGGCGTGCTGAAAGACAACAGAAGACTGAAATACGGAATCATGTCCGGTGTTCTTCGGCTGGCAAAGGAAAGTATATTCAGTGGCCTTAACAATCTGAAGGTCTATTCAATACTTGATAACAGGTTCAGTGAATACTTCGGGTTTACGGAGGAGGATGTCAGAAAACTGCTGAAATGTTTTGGACGTGAGGATAAGTTTGATGAAGTACTTGCCTGGTATGACGGCTATATCTTCGGGAATACGGAAATATTCAATCCATGGTCCGTGCTTATGTATATCAGCAATGACTGTGAGCCTGACATCTTCTGGCTTTCCACATCTGACAATGCGGTTATAAAAACCATTATAGGCAATTGCCGTATTAATGGAGAACTGGTCAATCTGATGCATGGATCTGAAGTGGAAACAGTGATGGATACTGCAATACCATATCCTTCTGTCACCAGAGGAGCAGGGGCTTCCCTTGTTATGAGTTTTCTTTCCGTGACGGGGTATCTTAAGGCCCGGCAGAAGGGACTTTCGGAAACCGGAGACAGAATATGCAGTGTAATGATTCCTAACAGGGAGATCATGACTGTATAACGGAAGGAAATCATAAACATTCTGGAAGAAAAAGAAACAGGTTTTT
>JBJEWN010000388.1:0-1994 GCA_051885075.1 Bullifex sp. | reverse complement strand
TCATTCTGGAGAAAGAAACTTGAAGTCTCTGCAGCGGCAATGGTCACTGCCGCTGCGGGAATAATCGTTGTGTTCATCGGATCCTTTGCCTCTTTCGGACGCTCTGGTGCCCAGACAAGCGACATAATGCCTTCCTTCAGCGTTCAGGCGGGAAGTGAGAACATCCATCTAGTCTCATCGAAGGAGCAGGGCCTTGATGCATACTCGCTGGAAGAGATCATGAAGTATCTCGACAGCAAGGGATACAACGTCGATATCTCGATCAAAGGACTGACCCCGCTGGAATAATCCCAGCGCTCGGGTATGATTGTTAACCCGCCTCACTGTACGCGCTTTAAGGTTTCTGATAATATTGTCAGGAAACAGAAGCACTACGGAGGCGGTTTTTTTATGAAAGCAGTTGAACTTGCAAAATCCTATAATCCAAAGGATTTTGAGGAGAGGATCTATACCCAGTGGGTTGACGGTAAATGTTTCGGACCTCAGAAAGAGGGTGCTGGACATTTTTCCGTTGTAATGCCTCCTCCAAACGTAACAGGCATCCTTCACATGGGCCATGCGCTCAACAACAGTCTGCAGGACATAATCGTCCGCTATCAGAGGATGCAGGGTAAGAATACACTCTGGGTACCGGGAACCGACCATGCTGGTATCGCAACACAGAACGTGGTCGAGCGCCAGCTTGCGAAGGAAGGGCTCAGAAGACAGGACCTGGGACGTGAGAAGTTCATTGAGCGTACCTGGGAAGTAAAACATAAGCACCATGCCATCATTTCCTCTCAGCTGAGGAAGATGGGCTGTTCATGTGACTGGGACCATGAGAGGTTCACGATGGATGAAGGTCTTTCCAAGGCAGTCAGGGAAGCCTTCGTCACCCTCTATGAAAGGGGACTCATCTACAAGGGCAAGTACCTCGTTAACTACTGCCCCAAGTGCGGAACAGCACTGGCTGATGATGAAGTTGAGTATGAAAACCTTCCCGGTCACCTCTATGACGTCAGATATCCATATGCCGACGGAAGCGGTTTCATCACGGTCGCCACAACCCGTCCCGAAACGATGTTCGGTGACGTTGCGGTTGCCGTGAATCCCGATGATGAGCGTTATAAGGACGTGGTGGGCAAAAAACTGATCCTTCCCCTCATGGGCAAGGAAATCCCCATCATCGCCGACAGCTTCGTCGATAAGGAATTCGGTACCGGTATGGTTAAGATCACACCGGCCCATGACCCCAACGACTGGGAGTGCGGAAGAAGGCACGGTCTTGAGGCGATCAACCTCCTCAATCCCGACGGAACACTCAATGAAAACGTTCCTGAAAAGTACCGCGGTCTTGATCCCGTGAAGGCACGTGAACTCGTCGTCAGCGACCTTCAGGAAGGCGGATACCTGGTCGGCATCAAGGACCATGCCCACGATGTGGGGCACTGCTACCGCTGCCATACGGTCGTTGAACCATATCTTTCAGAGCAGTGGTTCGTTTCAATGCGCGGCATGGCTGACAAGGCACTTGCAGCCTGGAAGAACGGGGACATCAGGTTCTACCCGAAGAGATGGGAAAACACATACTGCCACTGGATGGAAAACATCCGTGACTGGTGTATTTCACGTCAGCTCTGGTGGGGCCACCGCATCCCTGTATGGTACTGTGATGACTGCGGTGAGATGATCGTTTCCAGAACCGACGCGGATACGTGTCCGAAGTGCGGTTCAAAGCACCTTCATCAGGACAACGACGTGCTTGATACCTGGTTCAGCTCATGGCTCTGGCCGTTCTCAACCCTCGGCTGGCCCGATAAGACACCTGACCTGAAAACCTTCTTCCCGACACAGACCCTTGTTTCCGCTTACGACATCATCTTCTTCTGGATCAGCAGGATGATAATGGCATCGGAGGAGTTCATGGGTGAAGCTCCCTTTAAGGACATCGTCATCACAGGCCTTGTCAGGGACAAACTGGGACGCAAGATGTCGAAGAGCCTCGGAAACGGAAT
>JBJEWN010000387.1:0-8053 GCA_051885075.1 Bullifex sp. | reverse complement strand
ATATGCCTTTATGTAGGAAACCCTGAATGCATCGGGTATTACCGTTTCCTTCTTCATCTGATAGCCGTAACCTGCACCCATATAAAGCAGGATGTTGCTGTTTATCTGATATCCCACTTCCCCGTCTGCTGATAAACCATAGTTGGTAACGGTCAGATATCTTGCATCAGGAATATCATGACCGTTGAAGAAGTCATAGATACCAATAGAGTATGGCGATGCAGTAAGTCTAATGGATATCTTCTTCTCAGGAGGTACAAGAGGAACAAGTTCGGCATCCACATACCTTATCTCTGATTCACCCTTAAGTTCAGGCATTAGAGCAGGAAGTACCTGTTCCTGTTCTTCGTTGATTGGGAATGATACAGGTATTATTCCCGCCCTTCCGCATTCATACCACTCACCTTTCTTATACCTTGCTTCCAGGGTGAAGAGTGTTAGTTCATTCATTGGAAGGTTCTTAAGATTCAGTTCCGTTGAACCTTTCTTAAGTGACTTTAGCTTTGATGCGTTAAGTGAATATCTGAGTTTCACGTCTTCCGGGGATGGAAGACTCCACTTTATCAGGGCTTCATCGGTAGTGATGAATGTGACTGGTATTTCCTTACCTTCCTGTGTTGTTAGTGTTGCTGTTACGTTGTCGGAAAGGTCTAGTGTGATAACTCCTTCTCTGTCAGGAACAAAGGTTTGGTTGTTAATGGAAAGTGTGGAACCTGATGGTACATTGCATGATAACTCAGCAGCGCTGAGTGAGACTGTAAGTATGAATGCCGTTACCAGCAATGTGATGATCCTTCTCATAGAGTCCCCTCACTTTCCATGCCAGATCATCCGATATTCCACCGGATCATTTATTCAGAGCTGTCATTTCCGAAGCTCTTTCAAAAAGTCTACTTTTTGAAAAAGTGTGAAAAAGTGTGCATCTTTAGTCAGAAACGACTTCTGAATGGGAAAATTGCCGGTGTTTTGTGTGCAAAAACTGTTATTTCGACTAAATACCCTGTTGAAAAATCCCATTCCGTAAAGTAGACGTTTTGGCGTCCTTCACCCTCCGGTAGAAGGTGGATGACGATAATCCTGCTTCACGGGCGGCCTCGGTAATGGGCAGTTCACCGCTTTTCCATCTGTAGACAGCCGTATAGAAGTCGTCAGTCACTTCTATCCGGGGTCTTCCGAACTTCACACCGTTGAGCTTTGCGGCAATGATCCCTTCCCTCTGTCTCTGTTTTATGTTGCGGTACTCGTTTTCCGCAACATATGAGAGAATCTGGAGAACAAGATCGGAGATCAAGGTACCCGTGAGGTCCCTGCCTATTCGGGTATCAAGAAGCGGCATGTCGATCACGACTATGTCCGCTTCCTTCAGTTTGGTGAGAATCCTCCACTCTTCCAGGATTTCATTGTAGTTCCTGCCAAGTCTGTCGATGCTCTTGATGTACAGCAGGTCACCCTTCTTCAGGATGTCCTTCATCCTGATGTAATTGGGTCTGTCAAAGTTCTTTCCTGATTCCTTGTCCAGGAAAACATGGTCATCGGGAATAGAGTAACATTCAATGGCTGCAAGCTGCCTGTCCTCGTTCTGTTCCCTTGTGCTTACCCGCAGATATGCATATGTTTCACTCATAGCGAAATCCTCCTGATGGTATTTTTCCATCAGGAAAGGCTGTTTGAAAGGGATTGGGTGTAAGCCTTTTCAAGACTTATCAGCAGGTATCAGGATTTCTCTTTCTTCAGGTTTCTGAATATCATCAGGGCACTGATGCCTGATATCAGGCAAAGGGCCAGTGAGATGGGTATCTGGATTTCATCGAGAGCATTTTCATTGGAGAACGTACCGAGTGCATTCAGCACTGAGTGTGTGATCATGCATGGAATTATGCTCTTCGAAGCAAGCAGTACCGATGCAAAGAGAAATCCTGCGGCAGCGGCATAAAACAGCTGACATAGTGTTGCAATGACGTTTTCACTGTTTCCATTGAAGAGGTTCACTATGTGACCTGCCCCGAAGAGGATGCTTGTAAGTATTACGGCACTCTTAAGGCTGTCTTTGCTCATGGCCCTGAACAGAAGTCCCCTGAAGAGCAGTTCCTCAATGATTCCTGTTATGAGCATGGCAGTGAAATACACTGCTGAGTGAAATGCATCCATTTTGAAGCGGAAGCCCATCCAGAGATTCACGGATGCAATGAGGATCATCGGAATGTAATAAAGAACCACTGAGCTTCTGCACTCAGGTGCATTAAGTCCATAGTACTTTGCAAGGTTGTTTTTTCCTATGAAGGAAAACAGTATTGCAAGGAGCAGGAGGTTGAACGGAATCGTGAAAACCATCTCGATTCCGGCTTTTATCGAAGCCTGAAGCAGGTAACTGTTGCCAATTACGTATGCGATGATGAACATAACCGCAAACCATACTTCCGATTTCCCATAAAGTTTTTTAAGCATTCCTTTCCTCATCCAGTTCCTTCAGCACTCCGCGCTTTATCATGCCGAGTACTGTTTCAGACTCATCTTCATCGTACTCCATGGAGTTGTTGGCAAGGAGGCTTGCAATGCCATGAACAGGGTAATACAGTGCGGAGAAGAATTTCTTTACGTCACTGACTTCCATTCCCATCTGGTCAGCCATTGCCTCAAGTACGGGAAGGAGGCGTTCATCATCGATAAGGCCCTGCATTCTTCCCGAGAATGCATTGGACTGAAAGAGGAACTTAAAGAGGTTTCTTTCCTCCACGCTGAACCTGATGTAATTCTTCCAGATGGAAGTTCCCTCCCCCTCCTTCATCAGATACTCACTGTGATATTCATCAGCCTTACGGTAAACACACTCCCTGATCTCATCCATAGTCCGGAAAGCATAGAGCACCGGCTGTGTGGAACATCCCAGTCTTTCAGCTATGTTTCTGGCATTGAGGTTCTGCTCACCTGACTCACGCACGGTTTCATACGCGGCATCGATTATCATTTCCCTGGTTATCTTTGATTTAGGCGGCATGAAGTGACTTCTCCAAATAATTATAATTAATGTTATATAACACATGTTATAATACGTCAATAACGTCATTTCCACTTCAGCGGAGGGCTGCTTGTCCATGAGAGTACTTCAAAGTAAAAAAGGAAGCATATAGAATGGTTTCAGGAACAAAGCTCCTTCTTTTCCTGAATCCTTCTGAGACAGCAGATATGATCGCAGAACATGTTTCGAGAACTTCTCAGAAAATGCGGTTATGGACTCATGCAATCCCTTTCCTGATGATTTCACTTCATAGGCATTGATCTTACTGCCTTCCGAAACCAGGAAATCCACTTCATAATAATGGGTACTGCCTTCTTTTTCCCAGGTATGATAGTACAATTCCCTGCCTGAAGCTTTAATCATCTGCGCTGAAAGGTTTTCATAAAGAAACCCGAGATTAGCAGGCAGTTTATCGGAAAGCAGTTTTGAGTAAATGATATTTTCAGCTTCCGGCCTGTCCATGAACATCAGAGTGACAAACAGTCCAGTGTCTGAAAGATAAAGCTTATAACAGTCAAAATCCTTTGTATCGCATAAGCTTACACCGGGATCAGTTGTATTGTAGCAGGGGATGACCGTCCGGGAATCAATCAGGTCATACAGAAATTCATCTGCCTTCGTATTGTTCCTTTTCTGAATTGCAGTAGTGATTCTGTACTTTCTTGTCCCCTTTGCCAGCTGTGCAGGTATGGACCTGTACATTGCAGACATCCGGCCGGAGGCATCGAGTTTTCTGAAATCATCTTCATATAGATTGATAATCTGCCTTTTAATGGCATCTATCTGCATAAAACTTTTACCTTCCACATATGCTTCCACAGCCTGAGGCATTCCTCCGACAGCCATGTAAATCCTCAGATCACGCATCAGTTTACGATTAGTTGACTGACCGATTCCTTTGTCATGGCAGGACAGAGTTTTCAGAAGCTCATAGTTATACCCGGCGGCAAGGCAGAATTCCTCGTAATCCATGGGGCAAACTTCAATCTTTATTTCTTCGGAAGGAATCAGTATGTCCTTTACATTTTTCTTAATGGAAATAAGGGAACCTGTTTCCATGTAGTGATATCTTCCATCATGTACCAGATGCTTGATTGCCTGCCTGGCCTTGGGGAACAGCTGTACCTCATCAAAAATGATAAGGGACCTGTGCTCATAAAGCGTGATCCCGGTCTCTGCCTGAAGACGCAGGAAAAAAATATCCGGATTTCCGATATCGTCGAATATCTTTCTGATGCTGTCCGATTCTTTTGAGAAATCAATCAGTATATAAGACTGATACTCTTTTTTTGCAAAACATTCCGCAATTGTGGATTTGCCCACACGCCTCGCCCCTTCCAGCATGACGGCATAGTGATCAGCGTATTCTTTTTTCCATTTAAGCAGCCTATCGTATACTTTTCTCCTGAAGTACATATTCAACGATTCCTTTTATGCATTTCTTCAAGATTAATTATCTCATTTTTATGCATTTCTTCAAGATAAATAATCTGAAATTTATGCGTTTCTTCATGATTATTCTTGTTCAAAGCCGGATAAGTACCCTTGGATTTCTAGGTAACCATATGGTCTCTGAATTCAGGTATTATCTATTTTAAGATCATATTTGATTTTTAACTTAGCTATTACTATACTTACCATATGAAATGAGGCAATTATGAAATATATATGGCAAAACAAAGATTGGCCACACTTTACATACGATGAAAAAAAAGTATCTGAAGCATACGGGAGATTTCTGAATGCCCGGGATGTGCTGAACTCAGTATTCAGCTCACTCTCTCCTGCCTCACAGACGATGTTCAGGGCTGAGAATATTACCAGTGAAACTGTTGCATCTTCGGCTATTGAAGGAGAGGATCTGATCTACGAATCAGTTTTTTCCTCCATTCTGAAACAGCTTGACATTGATTTCTCAATTAAGGCCAAAAGTGATAAATACTCAGAAAGTGTTTCCAGAATGGTTGTTGATGCCATTACAGACAGGCAGATGCCAACAGAGGCGAGGCTCTTTCACTGGCACCATCTTCTTTTTGACTCTGTACCACCCGGAAGGAAACCCATGATTATAGGAGGATACCGGAAAGAACCGGTTTATGTAATGCACTTAAAAGGGAAATTTATTCCGGAAATTATGTATGAAGCTGTTCCTCATGAAATGATTCAGTCTGAAATGAATACATTCTTCAGGTATCTTATGGATGATAATGAACCCAGCGGTATCGTGAAAAGTGCAATAGCAGCATTATGGTTTGTTTCCATCCATCCGTTTCAGGATGGCAATGGGAGGATATCGAGAGCCATATCGGACTGTGTCCTGTGGACCAGTGAAGGGCAAAGTCCTCAATATTTCAGTATGTCTTCGGCAATTACATCTGACAGGGCCACATATTACGATAAACTGCAAGAGTCCCAGAAATCAGATAAGATGGACCAGACTGAATGGGTGTGCTGGTATATTGATACTGCCGTCAGGGCAATGAGAAAGGCAAGTCAGGAATGCATCAGGAAAAACCGAACGGCAAACATAATGCACAGCCTTGATCCTTCAGTTTTCAATTCAAGACAGCTCCAGATTCTTTATCTTCTTGCGGATGGTTCCTTTGTGGGCAAACTGTCTGCAGAAAAGTGGATGAAAATGACTAAATGCGGCAGCGCAACCGCAACCCGGGATATAACGGAACTGGTGGAGAAGAATATTCTGATCCGTATAGGAAGCGGTAACAGGTCAGCCTATTATGTTCTGAATCCGGATATTGAGCATGTGGTCAGTCACCTTGCCTGAATGATATTCCAAGCCTCATCATCGATATTCTCGTCCTTAAAGAGCTTTCTTCTGTCCTCTTCCGTGATCATCCTTATGACCCTGCATGGGTTTCCTGCGGCAACGGACCACGCGGGGATGTCCTTAGTGACCACGCTTCCGGCCCCGATAACACAGTTGCTCCCGATCGTGACTCCGGGGCATATCACTGCACTTCCTCCTATCCAGACATTATCACCTATTGTTACCTTTTTCCCGAACTCAAAGGATGTATTTCTGGTATCGGGATGGATTGGATGGCCTGCAGTGTATATTGAGACATTAGGACCAAACATGCAGTTGTCTCCGATGATGACCTTAGCCACATCGATAATCGTGCAGTTATAGTTGGCAAAGAAGTTCTTACCGATTTCAATGTGTTTTCCATAATCACAGTAGAACGGAGGATTTATGACCGCATTGTCACTTTTGCCGAGTATTTCCTTTATAAGGTAGGTCAGACCTTCAAAGTCAGTCCAGTCTGAACTGTTGAACTTCTGAATGAGGCGCCTGCACTCAAGTATTTCTTTTGCGACTTCCTTATCTGCAATGTATGCAAGTCCGCTGTTTCTTCTTTCAATATTGTTCATGGTGTCATTATAGCTCAGATACTCTTCTCAAGGTACCTGATGCTTCTCATAAAAGGAAAGAAATATTGCTTGCAAATCATATTTTGGCGAAATATAATATAGAAAAAGCATATAAATCGCCAAAATATGTTGAATTACATGGAATATGGCGAAATATATGAATGTAAGGTGATATTATGAGGATTATTGGAAGAGAAAGAGAAAAAGACTGTCTTATGCAGTGTCTGTTATCAAAGAAACCTGAACTTGTTGCTGTATATGGCCGAAGAAGGGTTGGCAAAACATATCTGATAAAAGAATTCTTCAATAATCATTTCTCTTTCTATACAACAGGGATTGCCGAGGAGAAAACAAAGGGGCAGTTAAAAACATTCCATTCAAGTCTCATCAAGTATGGTTATGATGATAAAAAAAAGCCATCAGACTGGTTTGAAGCATTTGAAATGCTTCGGAAGATGCTTGATAGTGACAGACTTTATCGTGAACCAGTAAATAATAAAAGAGTCATTTTTCTTGATGAGCTTCCATGGATGGATACTGCCAGATCAGATTTCAAGAGTGCCTTTGAATACTTCTGGAACAGCTATGCTTCAGCTAAAGACGATATCTTGATAATTGTATGCGGATCAGCCACATCCTGGATATTAAACAACCTGATCTATGATCGGAAAGGATTTCACAACAGAATAACCAAACGCATTCATCTTGCTCCATTTTCGCTATCTGAGTGTGAAGAGTTGTTTGAATATAACAATATGGTTATGACCCGAAGCCAAATGATGGAGAGCTACATGATTTTTGGCGGTGTTCCTTATTACCTGAATCTTCTGGATTCCAGACTTAGTTTAATTCAGAATGTGGAAGAATTATGTTTTAAAGAGTATGGAGATCTTCACTATGAATACCATAGTCTCTTCCATTCGCTTTTCAATAAGCCGGAAAAACATATGGCTATTCTGGAATCTCTGGCCAGAAATCCTTATGGCCTTACCAGAACCCAGCTTTCAGGCGTTAAGGAAATAGGTGGAGGGTCAGTTTTAACAAAAGATCTCAGAGAACTGGAAGAATGCGGATTTATTCGCAGATTCAGTAAATTAACCCCAAAAAGTGAAGAGGCTTTCTATCAGTTGATTGATCCATTCGTGCTTTTCAGTATTATGTTCTTAAATAATAAAAAACTTAAATCATGGAAAGAACAGATAAATACCCCGGGATATTATTCCTGGAGAGGAAAATCATTTGAAATCGTGTGCCTTAATCATATCACACAGATAAAACTGGCACTGGGGATAAGTGGTATTGAATCAGATGAGTATTCATGGCATGGCAGCAATAAAGAGGATGGAGCTCAGATAGATTTGCTTATCGTAAGAAAAGATGGAGTAATCAATCTCTGTGAAATGAAGTTTACAAATGAAGCCTACTCTCTGGATTCTGACGAGTACGAAAAACTGTTAAACAGAATGTCCCGGTTCAGAAAGGAAACCGATACAGATTACGCCATACATATTACTTTAATATGCAGCAGTGGATATAAGCGTAATAAGTATTCAGATATTATCCAGAATGTAATTACCGGAGATGAATTATTCTAAAGAGTGGAAAGTTGAACGCTGAATCAGTCAAAGGAATCAAAAAAACTGT
>JBJEWN010000386.1:0-8060 GCA_051885075.1 Bullifex sp. | reverse complement strand
ACAGTTTTTTTGATACCTTTGACTGATTCAGCGTTCAACTTTCCACTCTTTAGAACAACTTGAATACTTCCAATACACTCGGATTCCACACATCAGAGATCACAGGCACAGTAACTGTAAATGTCCAGCATGATTTTGATAAACTGATCGGGGTAGAATACCGTGCTGATAAAGGAACGGCTGATCTGAGTTCACTGTGCGTGGATTTGAGCAAAGGGGATACCTATAATTCCAAGATCTTTGGCGTTGCACTGAATCTTTCAGGGGAAGCAGAAGCTGAACTACCTGAAGATGGGAAGATTACTTTTAAAGGTACCCAATCGCCATGTGATAAGTATATGGCAGTAAAGAATTCTGATTTCTGAATTTTACACGATGGCGGATAAGTTGTATCCGCCATTTTTATCTCTCCGGTAATAGTATATTTCCATTACGATATGGGTTATCATTGATCCCATGAAAAAAACGGTTATCACGGCAATACTTTCTGTATTGCTGCTTTTTCCTGCCCTGTCATCAGGCATGCAGGAAGCAATTGACAGAAACTTTGACAGCAAGGTATGGCGTACATCCTCCTCACTCGGATTTACGGTGGAAATCTCGGAAATGGATGGAGGAACAGTCCTGACAATTCCCGAGCAGATGGCATACTTCCTTCCGCTTGAGAAAAACAATGATGGCTATGCCCTTCCCTCCCTTGGAATTACGTTCACGGGATCTCTTCCCGGCACTATAATCTTTTCCCAGAACGGATACACAGAGGAACTTTCATTCTCCACGGTATCGTATGACAGCAGGAAATACTATGAGAGGTCCCAGGAAAAAAAACGGCCAGGATTTGAAGAAAAGGATGTAACAGTTACATCCGGTGACGGAGCAGTGCTTGCCGGCACTCTGACACTTCCCGTAAAAGATACGGATACCTGTGTCATCTTCATTACAGGATCAGGACTTCAGGACAGGGACAGCACTATCGCAAACCACCGGACCTTCATGGTTCTTTCCGATGAAATCGTGAGTGCAGGCTTCGCAACCCTCCGCTTCGATGACCGGGGCATTGGACAAAGCACCGGATCTGCCGCAGGCCTGACCACACTTGATCTTGCCCGTGATACGGAAGCAGAGATCGGGAAGGCAAAGGAACTGGGTTTTGAAAGGATCATACTGCTCGGCCACTCGGAAGGCGGTATCATCGCACCTGTAATCGCGTCCATGCGTGATGACATAACGGCAATAATTCTTCTTGCACCCCCTGCCGTGAGCGGAAGGGAAATCCTTCTTGACCAGAACAGGACTGCACTTGCATCAGCAGGTACTCCGGATGCTGTTACGGATACCATCCTCATGATTCTGAATTATGTATATGACTTCATCCTGGAAGGAGATTATGCAAGTGCGGTAACATACATGACTCAGATAGCAGGACCTGCAGCGGAAGCAACCGTCACTGCCCTTTCAGATCCCTGGTACAGGACATTCATTGAGCTTGACCCTGCAGATTATCTTTCAAAGGTTAAGTGTCCCGTCCTTGCCATCATCGGCACTAAGGACACACAGGTATCCGCAGAACTTAATGGGAAATCCCTGCTTGCAGCACTCGATGCTTCGGGATCCGAGTATGAATATCTGGAAATGGGAGGCATAAATCATCTGATGCAGAAAGCCGTGACCGGTCTTTCTTCCGAGTATGGCTTTATTGACGAGACCGTGAACCAGGCTGTCCTTGATGCAGTGACGGCTTTCATTAAGGAGGTAACAGAGTGACACTTTACTTCGCATCATCAAACGAACATAAGAAGGAAGAGATGTTGAGACTTCTGGACGAAGTCACCATCAGGCTTCCAAAAGAAGACGGCATCGGTTTCAGTCCCGATGAAAACGGGAAGAGTTTCATCGAAAACGCACTGATAAAGGCTGATGCGCTCTATGAAAAGGTAAAATCTCCGGTCCTTGCCGACGACTCGGGACTTGTGGTGGATGCCCTTGGAGGAAGACCCGGAATACACACAAGCAGGTATGGCGATACCGCTGAAAGGGTTCTTACCCAGAAGGAAAAGAATGCAATGCTGCTCTCAGAGATGGAAGGAGAAAAGGAGAGAAGCGCAAGATTCGTATGTGCCCTTGTCCTCATGCTCTCACCTGAGAGGATATTCATCATTGAAGAAACAGCTGAAGGTTTTCTTGCCACGGAACCTTCAGGAGAGCATGGATTCGGATATGACCCGATATTCATCATGGGAGACACAGGGAAAAGTGCCGCAGAACTGAGTGCCCATGAAAAGGACATGCTTTCCCACCGGGGGAAGGCAGTAAGAAAAATGAATTTACTGATAAACCAACTGAAAAAGGAAAATGAGAAATGAAAAGAAGTGAACAGAAAACAGCTGATACCTGGAATCTTGATGCACTATGCGTCGATACGGCGGATTTCAGAAGTCGCTATGAAAAGATCTCAGCATCAGTCTCCCGCCTTGCAGCTTATAACGGGCGCCTCCGTGAAGGCTCCGACACGATTCATGAATTCCTTACCCTCATGAAGGAAACCGGTATCGAGGCGGAAAGGATTTCAAGCTACGCATTCCTCCGCTTCGAAGCAGACGGAGGGGAAGCGGAGAATCAGGAGCTGGCAGGACTTGCCTCAAATCTGGAAGCCCGCCTCATGCAGGCACTCTCCTGGTTTGAACCGGAGATTCTGTCACTTGACAGGAAGATACTTGATGCATTCCTTGCAGAGGAAAGGGCAGAAGAGTACAGGATATACATTTTGAAAATACTCAGAGCAGGTGAGCATACGCTTTCAAAGGCGGAAGAGCGCATCCTCAGTCTCAATGCAGAGGCTTCCGGTGCATGTCAGAAGGCATTTCAGGATCTTTCGGACGTGGACATGGAGTTCGGGGAAGTTAACGGCAGGAAACTTACCCAGTCAAGCTACATGAGCCTCATCAGGGATCCTGATGAGAACGTGAGAAAGGAAGCATACCTGAAGTTCTATCAGGGCTTTGAAAAACATCAGCACGTGATCGCGCGTCTTTATGAAGGAAGTGTCAATCAGGACATCTTCCAGGCAAGGGCCAGGGGCTATGCTTCATCTCTTGAAGCCGCACTCTTTCCAGACAACGTGCCGGAAAGTGTGTACCGCAACCTCATTGACAGCGTCCACAGGGGTTTTCCCATCCTGCACCGCTACTATGACCTCATGGCCAGGGTTCATGGAAAGGATAAACTGAAACACTGGGATGTATACGTGCCGCTTGTTAAGGACGTTCCCTCCAGGCATACATACGAGGAAGCGGTCAAACTCATAGAAAAGGCTGTCGAACCACTGGGAAAGGAATATCAGAAGATACTCGTTAAGGGTCTCACCACGGAGCGCTGGGTTGACAGGTATGAAAATGACGGCAAGCGCAGCGGAGCATTCTCCGCAGGGTGCTATACGGGAAATCCGTACATCCTGACAAACTTCAATGAAGACGTACTGAATTCGGTCTTCACCCTCATTCATGAGGGCGGACACTCAATGCACTCATATTACAGCGTGAAATCAAATCCGTTCATGCACTACAACTACACCATATTTGAAGCGGAAGTTGCATCAACCTTCAATGAACAGCTCCTCGCCAGACATCTTCTGTCAGTTACGCAGGATGAAAAGGCCAGGGCCTTCATCATTGCACAGCAGCTTGCGGACATGGTCGGTACCCTCTTCAGGCAGACGATGTTCGCAGAGTATGAACTGCTGGTTCATGAAGCGGTTGAAAGAGGTGAGGTTGCGACTGTCGACTTTATGAGAAAGACTTACAGGTCACTGCTTGTAAGCTACTTCGGACCGAAGATGGAGTTTGAGGATGTGAGCGACCTTGAGGGCCTCAGGATCCCGCACTTCTACAGGGCATTCTACGTTTACAAATATGCAACCGGAATAAGTGCTGCGATCGCACTCTCCGACAGGGTGCTGGGAGGAGGCGAAAAGGAACGTGACGACTACATTTCATTCCTGAAGAGCGGCGGTTCCCGCTACCCGATCGAATCCCTTAAACTCGGAGGAGTGGATATGTCAGGTCCGGAAGGAGTTGACAGTGCCGTAAGACGTTTTGACGAACTGCTTACCGAACTGGAAAAGCTTATCTGATGCCAATTGAGGTAATAAGCCCTTCCCCATCGTAAAAAACGTCGATAAGGACACCCTTCGTGGTGTCCTTTATCTTTAAAAAGCCATCACCCCGGCTTAAAAGAATGTTTTCAAGCGGAAGAATGCCGGAAAGATATGTTCCGTACTGTCTGGTGAATGGTGAAAGAAGCTCAGGAACCACATGTTCTTCCAGATTTTCAAGGGAATATTCCTTCGTGAAAAAGGAAACGGCACGCTCCTCCGCACTGCCCTTTTCAATGTCGCAGACGAGGCCGATATCCCTGTCAGTACCGTATGCAGCCATTAGGGACAGTGATATCAGGCAAGTAAAAATCAGTGCGGCAAGTCGTCTCATGGAAATCATTATTTACCATTTTGGCCTTTTGTCAAAGATATGATTATGCTAAATTTATCCATGTGAACAAAAGAGAACTGCTGCTTAACATCACTGAGGGCTTCGTCCTTGCCTGGAGGGACCCGCTCTGGAATGACATCATGATGGATAAATCCCTCAAAGCCATCACGGAAACTCCTGCCTTTCAGAAGCTGGACAGGATAAAACAGAACGGCCCCACATGCCGTGTCTACCCCGGAGCCATGCATACAAGGCTGAATCACAGTCTCGGAGTTTACCACATCGGACGTCAGATTCTGATCCAGACACTGGAAAACAGCACCGTTCCCTACACTGTCAAAGGCATGAGGAGTTTCCTCTCTGCCTGCCTTCTCCATGACATAGGGCATTTTCCCTATGCCCACTCCCTGAAGGAACTCTCGATAAGGGAGCATGAGGAGCTTGCAGGGGAAATAATAATGAAGGATGACGTGCTGAGGAATGCAGTCATCAATGCAGGAGCGGATCCTGAGTGGGTGGCAGCGATAATCGATGAGTCAAAGCCTTCAGTAGATGAAGTCTCAGTGTACCGGCACATCCTGTCCGGAGCACTTGACCCTGACAAACTTGATTACCTCAACAGGGATGCCTTCTTCTGCGGGGTTCCATACGGCAGCCAGAACAACGGCTACATAATCTCGCGCCTCCACCTCATCGACGGGGAACTCGCACTGGAGAGGGACGCATACACCACACTGGAACACATTCTGTTCTCAAAGTACCTGATGTATGCGAACGTGTACTGGCACCGGGATGTCAGGAGTGCCACATGCATGATAAAGAAGGCACTCTTAAGTGCGATAAGGGATGGGGTATTATCAGTCGAGGATCTTTACTTCATCGATGACGGCGAATTCGATACACTCGCACTCAAATACAGTGACTATGAACCTCTGACCCTGATTACAATGGTAAGGAACAATGCCCTTCTTTCCAGGGTATGGGAAGCTCCCTGGGAAACAGATGGAATCCTGCGTCCCGTTTCCTCGGACATATACTCCCGCTTCCGTGCCGAAGACAGGATTTATGAGGCTCTGAAAAAGACATATCCTTCCATCCGCCGTCATGAAGTGATAATAGACATTCCGGAACCGATATCATTTGAAGCGGACATGAAAATACTGAATGAGGACGGCTCCCTTGAACCGTTTTCATCAGTCACGAAGCTCTTCACCAAGGATGTGGAAAAACAGTTTTCCGCTTCCCTCAGGATGATCGGGCTTTATGCACCGTCCTATGTAAGCCGTAAGTGTGCTAAGGAGATAATCGAAAATGGAAAATTCTGAAAAACTCTCATATAAGGATCTGGTGGCAGGTGACATTCCTCCATGGGTCATGAGGTTCGTGAAGGCTTCAGGTAAGGCTATCAACCGCTATAACATGATAAAGGAAGGGGATGAGGTCCTGCTTGCAGTCTCGGGTGGCAAGGATTCCCTTGCACTCGCTCTTGCACTTTCATTACGTCTCAGATGGCTTCCCGTGAAATATAAACTAAGGGCCCTCATGATAAACTGGATCGAGCACCCCATTGATGATGAGCACAAGACACTGCTCAGGGAGTACTTCAAAACCCTGGGAATTGAATTTGAAATAATGGACGAGAACCAGTTTCCCACTTCATTCAAAGGCGAATTCAACTGTTACCTCTGTTCAAGGAACAGGAGAAGGATACTCTTTGAGTATGCCGACAGGAATGATGTGAAACTAATAGCGATGGGACATCATCTTGATGACCTTGTCGAAACGACGATGATGAATCTTTGCTTCAGGGCAAATTTTGCCACCATGCTTCCCGTTCAGGAGTTCTTTGACGGAAAGCTTCACATCATCAGGCCTCTGATCGAGGTCCATGAGAGCGTGACAGGACGCCTTGCGGAGGTATATGACCTGCCTGTAATCAAGCCTGTCTGCCCCTATGATCAGACCAACATCAGGGCCCGGCTCAAGCCGATAATCAGCGAGCTTTCGCACATCGACCGTCTCACACGGGAGCACATTTACAATGCCCATCACTTCGATTTGTCCCTGGAGGGGGCGAAAACACCCTTTTTAATATCCTGACACTGTGATAAGATTTAATTTCAGGATGGACGGAGTTTAACATGAGAAGGAAAAAGCTTTTACTTACTGTCATAACACTCTTCACGCTGTCACTCTCACTGTTCGCGGCAGGGCCGATGTTCTTCTCGAGCGGGGAGTATGACTCACTTTACGTTTATGATCCCTTCGGTGTGAGGGTTGACGCCCTTACCATGATGACAAGGGACGGCTACATCATACAGACAGGGGAATGGGAAAGCGAGTTCATGTCCGACACTCTTTCCATGACAGTCTATCCCGGTTCACTTCTTGCAATAGTTGGCTATGATAAGCCAGCACTCTACATCCTGGACGGCGGAGTCATGACAGAGACCGTCTCAGGGGATCTTACGGTATACACGACAACTGCAAAATACACTCTCCCCGAAGGAACCAGAGCCGAGATCATATACACGTCGGATAAGGATACGATCACAAACCTCAGCGGGAATGAAATACAGCTTTACGATGCCCTCAGGGACAGGAAAGCAACAGTCGGGGCGTACACACAGGTTGATCTGATCACGATGAGCTATGATCCCGTCATGTATGCCGAAAGACTTGAAAAAGCTTACACCAGTAGTGTTTCCTTCAAGGGTGCCGAGGCAGTTCTCACTGCAGACAGGGACGGTATCACAGTAACATATTCCGGTGAAGTCAGGAGATCCGTGATAACCGACTTCTTCGCTCTTCTCGATGAAAGCATGAGGGAAAAGTTCACTTACCGCATCTATGAAGGAAGTGTTTACCTCAGATTCGCGGATCGCATGAAGGAAGCAGATTACACAGCACTTACGGATGAGGTTGCAGAGCGTCTGCTTTCCTACATCATCTCGCTGTTCCGTCCTTCCGCACCCGGTATGGACGTGTCGGTAAAAGTTACCGAAAAGGTACCGTCAGTACCTGTAATCACACAGGTAAGGACCCGCGTGGCCGCACCTGTTCCAGAGGTTCCGCGCTTCACGGTAACGACGACAGTGAAACTCACCCAGGTTGCCCCCGCACCTGATAAGATCACCGGAATCGGAAACTGATGTTAATGATCCTCACCTGACGGTGAGGATTTTCTTTTGTTTATGGTGTATCATTGAACCATGTCAAAAATAAGAATTCTGGACAGCCTGGTCGCTTCACGCATTGCGGCAGGTGAAGTCATCGACCGTCCCGCTGCAATCGCAAGGGAACTTATCGACAATGCAATTGATGCTCACCCTACCGAGATCACGGTTGAATGCAAAGGCGGAGGAGTTGAATATCTCAGCGTAACCGATAACGGAAACGGTATCGATAAGGATGACCTTCCTCTTACCGTTAAACCTCATGCCACAAGCAAGATCTCATCCCTTGATGATCTTTACCACCTTTCCACGATGGGTTTCCGAGGAGAAGCCCTCTACTCCATAGCTGCAGTAAGCACACCTACCATATCCTCATCAGGGTGGACATATACATGCGACA